>JBKUMA010000145.1:0-4706 GCA_046955055.1 Candidatus Gastranaerophilaceae bacterium | reverse complement strand
TTATCATATAGTTATAATATCACAAGAAAATTTTTGGAGGTAATGATTAATGAGAGTTGGTATAATTTCTGATATTCACGGCAATTTTCAGGCACTAGAAAGTGTTATGGAAGATATGAAACAAAAAAAATGTGAAAAAGTTTTGTGCCTGGGAGATTTAGCTATGGCAGGCCCTCAGCCAAGACTTGTAATCGATTTTGTATCAAAACAAGCAGATTGGGAAGTTATTCAGGGTAATACTGATAAATTAATTGCTGAATTTTCTCCAGAAATTTTTGAAGATATAAAGGCTAAATTCCCATTAATGGCTAATGCACTTGTTGATGACGTTTATTTTATTGAAGAAGATAAAAAAGAATACTTAAGAAATCTTTTACCTCAAAAAAGATTGGAAATTGAAGGAGTAAAAATTCTTTTAGTACATGGTTCGCCAAGAAGAAATAATGAAGATATTCTTCCTGATATGCCTATAAAAACAGTAGAAGAAATGATTTCAGGAGTTGAGGATGATGTAATATTCTGCGGCCATACACATGTACCATGCGGATATCAAACAAACACAAAACAAACTGTTGTAAATGTCGGTAGTGTAGGACGTCCGATGACAGGCGAGCCTAAGTCTTGTTATGTTGTTGCAGACTTTGAAGACGGCGGTTTTTCAATTGAACACAGATTTGTGGATTACGATGTGGAAATGGCATCTGAAATTATGAAAGCACGAGATTTTGAAGGAGCCGATAAAATTGCTCAAATGCTTACAAATCCAACAACAAGACATATATAATAATTAATTTAGTCTTTAGGATAGTTAGGATGTTTTTTTGCTGAATTCAGTAAAAGTTCTATCCCTTTTTCATATTTTTCAGTATCAGTATATGGAACCGGTGCTCTGTCCATACCTTCTAGTATTCTTTTTGTTTTTAAGTCTACATGAAAGTCCATATATTTATTTTCAAGACTTAACTCTCTTGAAATGCATGTAAAATGAACAGTTTCATTTATTTTATTTTTAGGCGGAACAAGATGTATGACAGAAAGTCTTTCAATTGTAGGTTCGTTGAATCTGTATACAATATTTTCCTTTAAAGGTTTAATAAAATTTTGAATTAGACCCAGCACTTCATCTGATACTTCTGCGGTTTTACCTTTGATACCAGTAAAAGCAACTATATCTTTTTTTAGGGGAGCAGTAATTTTATACTGAGGTTGATTGTTATTTGTCTGGAAATTATAAGGTTTGCAATCTCTAAAGCTATTAATCGCACTTATCATTTTATATTTTCCTTTCATTTTTTTTTATATAAATAGTGAACAAAAAATATTTTGCTATAAGTGTTTAAAATTCTTTACAATGTGAGGATGAATGTCATTTTTGCTAAAAAGTTTGTTTGTGATAATATTAGCATAAAGGAATATTTAAGAGTATAAGATTTATGTATATAAATAAAGAACAGCTTGTTTCTTACATTAAACGATTAAATGAACCTAAGGTTCTTGTTATAGGTGATTTAGCTATTGATGAAATGATTTACGGAGATGCTGAAAGAATTTCAAGAGAGGCTCCGGTTTTAATCCTTCGTCATTCAAATACAAAACTTATTCTTGGTGCGGCTTCAAACGCTGCACATAACGTTTCAACTTTGAATAACGGTAAAGTTTCTGTTATTGGGGTTTGCGGAGATGATTTTCAGGCAGGACAGTTAAGAGAAACTTTTGAAAATGCAAATGTGAATTGTGACTATCTTGTTGTAGATCCTTCGCGTAAAACAACAACTAAAACAAGAATATCAGGTTCTATTACAACTTCGATTACTCAACAAATTGTCCGTATTGACAGACAAACTAACGGCTTTTTAAATGAACAAATTGAAGAAAAAGTTTTGGCTAATATTGAAAAAGCTTTGCCTGAACACGATGCTGTAATTCTTTCAAATTACCATATTGGTACATTGACGCCGAAGATTATTGAAAGAACTATTGAACTTGCTAACAAATTCAATAAAGTAATTGTTGTTGATGCACAAAAAGAACTTGAAATCTATAAAAATATAACTTCTATGACTCCTAATTTACCTGATACACAAAAATCAGTTGGTTTCTTTATTAATAATGAAGATGATTTGAAACGTGCGGGTGATAAGTTAATAGAAGAAACTAATGCAAAATCAATTTTGATAACCTGCGGTGCAGACGGAATGTTTGTTACAAGACCGCATAATAATTATACAAAAATCCCTGTTTTCAATAAATCAGAAGTGTTCGATGTTACTGGTGCCGGTGATACAGTTACTGCTGTTTATACTCTTGCACTGGCTGCAGGTGCTGATTCTGCTTACGCTGCTATAATCGGTAACGTTGCTGCAAGTATTGTTGTTCGTCAATTCGGTTGTGCGACTACTACTGTTCAAGAACTTCTCTGTGCTGTTGAAGAATTATAGAAAATGACTCTAATGAAGGAGAAAATTTATATGCAAAAATTTTTAGAAACAATTAAACAAGCTAAACCTGTTGACTTAATTATAGTTTGCGGCGTTGTAATAGCCTTGATTGTCGGATTTTTTACTTACAAAAATTTTAGACAAACAGCTGCTAAACAAATTGAGGCAACTTCTCAAATATCTTTTCAGGTATTTATCAGAGGATTGACTTATACAGGTTCTGATATGCCTATTAGAGCCGGTGAAAAAACATTTATAAGTATCAGAAACGTACCATATACCGACTTAGATATAGTTAGTGTTAAGGCTGAAAGAAAAAAAGTTATTCTTCCTGTGTTGAAAGCTAACAAGGTAATGATTGTTGATGACGTTTCACAAGCAAATATGTTTGATGTTACTGTTAATTTAAAAGATACAGCTAAGATAACAAAAGACGGTGCTGTAGTAGGTGGTAATAAAATTAAAATAGGTTTGCCTATTACTCTTGAAGGAAGAGATTACAAATTTACCGGTACTGTTTCAGACTTGCGTGTAATGCAATGTACTGATGACAAAGAATTAAATAAATCAATAAATAAAGCTGACAATGTTCAATAAATTATTAAATTTTTTTCAAAATAAATTAAACTGTGTATACGAAAATAGTTTGTTCTTGCAAAATATAGACAAACTTATTTTCGTGTCTATTTTAGCTGTGTTTTTAACCTCAACTTTTATGTCATCTGACGTAATAGGTTTTGTAGCGTTAATAACTATTTTTTTGACATTCATAAAATTAATTACAACTCCAAATCAAAAACTCGATATTACTAAACCTGAATTATGGCTTTTGGCATATTTTATGATAGTTATTATAAGCCTTTGCGGTTCAACATTGTTCCATTTGAGTTTAAAAGGTTTTATGAAAACATTCACATATTTAGGTTTTTATTTTTCTCTTGTTCAGTACTTGAAAGCTAATAAATCTAAAATCCCTTATATTTTAGGATGTATCGGAATTTGTGTTGGCTTTGAAAGTATAGCAGGATTTTTACAAAACTTTGCCCGCGTAGAAGAAATTTCAACCTGGCAGGACGTGTCAAAACTTAATCCTGAAGAGGTTATGACAAGAGTTTACGGAACTTTGAAACCATATAATCCTAACCTGCTTGGCGGTTACTTTGTAGCAGGAATACCTGCTTTATTTGGTTTGTCTGCATACTATATTGCTGATAAAAAATACAAGTGGTCTATTATCTGGCTATTGATGGGCTTTTTGAGTGTTATAACACTTTTCTTGACAGGATGCAGAGGCTCTTATATTGGAATGCTTGTTATAATGGCTTTAATGTTCGCTGTATCAGCCAAATACTTATGGAATAATTACAAGAAAATATATTTATCACTAATTGGTGGTGTTGTGGCTTTAATGACAATGGCTGTCTTATTAGTAAGTTCATTACGAGCAAGAGTTCTTTCAATATTTGCAATGAGGCAGGATTCTTCAAATTCTTTCAGATTTAATGTTTATCATTCTTCTGTTGAAATGTTTAAAGACAACTGGCTTTTGGGTATTGGTGTCGGAAACATGAATTTTAGAGAAATATACGGTTTGTATATGAAAACAGGGTTTGATGCTTTGAGTGCATACAATATTTTCTTAGAAATTGCAGTTGAAAGCGGTATATTTGCTCTTATTGCTTTTGTAGGGTATTTAATAACACTGGTAAAAAGCGGTATTAAACATATAATAAAATCAAATGATATAAAAACAGTTGCGTTGGTAGCTTCGGCTGTAATTTCTATATGTGCAGTTTGTATCCACGGACTTGTTGATACAGTCTTTTTCAGACCGCAAATACAATTCGTATTCTGGACAATGGCAGCAATTATTTCAGTTTTAACTTGTGAACAAAAGTTTTAGTGCTAGTAGAATTCTTTTACCAGGGATAATCGTCTTTAATTTCCCAGCTATCCATTTGTATAATAGCACCGCAAAGTTCTTGTGAAGTTCTGTCATTAACCTGACATAAGTTTATCAGTGTAGTTCTTGGCAAGCCTTCTCCTCTTAAGCTGAAGTTAGGATATACATATGCAAAAAATGTATCTCTTCCCATAATATTAGGTTTTTGTCTGCCGTTTATATCTATTCTCACAGTAATTGTATCTGCTATACCGAAATTTGCATTAAAATGAAGGTATATTCCATTGTTTAAAGCTATGCTGTATAAAGTGTGTCCTCCACCTGATATGTATTCTCCGTTTTTTGTGTAATACCCGTATTCATAT
>JBKUMA010000144.1:0-4758 GCA_046955055.1 Candidatus Gastranaerophilaceae bacterium | reverse complement strand
ATTATTATATGACAAAAAGAATTATTGTATTGATAAAAATCTGAATATAGTTTATAATTCTAAATTAAGGAGTTTGTTTATGAATATATTGCGAATTCCAAATAGAGAAAATCATTGCGTTAATTCAGAATTTACACAATGTTGTCGCGTGTCTTGTATCGGGGGGGGGGGCACTAATTTAAGCCTCCATCAAGGGTTTACGCTTGCAGAGATTTTAATCACCCTTGGCATTGTTGGTGTTGTTGCAGCGTTGATATTGCCTGTATTTTCTTACAAGATTTTTGAGAAAGAAAGTGTTGAAAAATTAAAACAAACTTTTTCCATAATAGATAATGCTGTGAGGGCTATGCAGATGGATGAGGGCTGTGAAGGTGCAAGCTGTTTTGAAATTCCTGCACCACAAATTTCTCCTATAACAGATAAACTTGAGAAAAAGTTTAAATACTCTGATAAATATTGCAGGAAAATGGGTGAAAATGCAACTGCGGTTTCTTGGCTTCCGAAGAATGGTTATAATTCTGCAGGCGATATTACTAACTATTCTACATTGGTTGTGGGGTATGAAACGACTGCCGATAAGTCGGATGTTTGCATATATAGGTTGAATAACGGTGCTACGGTGTCATTTTCAAGAATGAACGCTTTTTCAAACTCTGGTGTACTTAACATAGTGATAGATGTTAATGGAAAAGGCAAGCCAAATCGTGTCGGTAAAGATGTTTTTCCTATATCAGCAAATTATTATACTGTTGGTATTTCTCAGTACTATCATATTCATCCCTGGTCTACAGCAAAATATTTTGTAGGTTTATGTAATATTTCATCTAATACTTGTCAGCCTGATGAAAAAAGTCCGGCGGCTTATGTGTTGACAAATAATAAACTTCCTGACCTGACTAAATTAGGTTATCCAGTTTTTCCATAGAATCTTGATTTATATTTATTTATGTGTTATAATGTGATATATCGCATCAAGCGATGCGTTAATGATTTTTTCATTGGGACAGCCTCCCATAATTAACTGCCTTAATTTGCAAAAATTAAGGCAGTTCGCTATCTATTTAATTATTTTTTAGTTAATTTTAACATCTGTCGCATGATACAAATTTGTATGTGAACGCAGCCGCAGCAGCAGCAATAAAGTTAGTAATTATTGTTGCTATAGCTGTTTGAGGGGTAACTACGCCCATAGAAATCAGACCTGTTACAACTGCCGGGTTAAAAGCAGCAAGACAAAATGTTCCAACAGCAAATGCACCGGCTGTTACAGTAGAGCCGATTGCAAGCCCGAAATATGAATTTCCTTCAACAGCTTTTGAAGTTGCAGTTAACAAAACTACATAACATAATGCAAATGTAAACAAAAATTCTCCGATAATTAATGCAGGAATATCAAATACTGTCATGGATTCAATAGGAGGAACTACTATAACATATTTCACGGCTAAAGCTGCAATAAATGCACCAAGAAGTTGTGCGATAAAATATTGAATAGTATTTCTCCATGGAAGTGCACCTCTAATTGATGCTGCAAGTGAAACAGCAGGGTTATAATGTCCGCCTGAAATATGACCGCCTGCGTAAACCATTACCATTAATACAAATCCTATAGCAATTGCAGGTATAATGTTTTTACCGTCTGAAAATACAGTACACCCTACTGTGAATACAAGGAAAAATGTTCCTATAAATTCGACAAAGTATTTTTTAAAATTTTCTTTCATATTCTCTCCTTTATTTAACCTCGATTGATTTTAGCATTGTTGTTAGCCTTTTGCAATTGAATGATTGTACTATAAATTTCTTAACCTATTAGCAAAATAAATTTTCCTGATTTTTAGATATGATATGCAGGTAAAAATATACACATTATCAAATACAAATTGCAAGTACAATATACTAAATAATAAGCAAAATGCAACAACTCAATTTTCGAATAACAATACTGAGTTGAGTAATATTTATTATACGCCGATAAACTTTAAAGGTAAGAATGATAATTATTTAACTGAACAGCTTATGTCGTTGGAAGGTGTTCACTGCCCTGTATGCGGGACTGTTATGCCAAATGAAGAAAATTTGCAGTCAATAATGGAAGATTTTAAATCTGTTAAAAGTGCCAATGACTTTGTAGAATTCCTTTCTCGTCATGAAGAAAATATTCAGCCAAAATTTCGTTCGATTTTAGACTATTCAAAACGTGTTGCAAATGATAATCCAGACATGTCCTGTGAATCTCTAATGAAAATTTTGAGTTCTGGTTCAATGAAGAAGTTTGCAGCTGCGACAAAAACTACACTCTACGATGTTAATAACTTTATTGAAACAAATAAAGATAATTTATCCGATAATGATATTTTGCTAATGTATCAATATAATGATGAAGTTAATAAATTATTGGAAAATAGATCTTTAAGTTATAAGAAATATAAGCAGATAGCAGAAGAAACTATAAAAAAATTGGAAACCGATAAGAAATGGGAGATTTATGACAAAGTCAAAAACAAAGTAAGAGATGCAAGTATTTACAGATATATTTTTATAAGTACAAAATCCTGCGAAAACTCTGGAACACCGACTTGTGAGTCTATAGTCAAAAATTTATTTGATATGTCATCGGCAAGTATTACAAGAGTTTCTGATACTATTGATAACGTTGATGTAGAATACAATAAAGTTTTGGAATGCAAACACTGTAAAGATAGTAAATTGAAGCTGCCTTATCTTTTGTGGACTAAAGTTGACGGAGTTAACGAAAATTTTAATAAATATATTGATGATATTGGCAATGCGGTATTAGAAGATAAATTGTATAAAAATACATCTTATCCGTTAAAGGTGAACGCATTGGTAAAAAATTTGGGTAAAGTTGACAGAAGTAAGAATGATAATCCGATTTTATCAAAAGTTAAAAATAAAGAATTTATTGAAGGACTTAATGAAGTCAAATTTGAGGTATTAGAATTTAGTAATGTACCTTGTGCCTGCTGTGGAAATATGACTATTACTCATAATGAGAAAAAAGTTATAGAAAATGAGATTAAAAATGCTAAAAATCTTAAAGAACTGTCTGATATAAGCCATAAATATTACAAATTAATCAGACAGAACTATAGACCTGTTATAAATAAGTTTCAGCGTATAGTTAGCGAAAGACCTAAGATTTCTGATGAGGATATGCTTAAATGCTTAAAGTCATATTGTAACGAAGAAATAAATAATACTTTGAAAAGAAGTGTTGAAAGGTTTAGCGATCCTGATGTTCTCATAAAATATAATTCTCGTTCACGTGAATGTTTGAAAGAATATGTTAATAAGACAAAAGAAAATTTCCTTGATTTAAATAAAAAGAAAACTTTTCCTTATTCTGAATATTACGATATGCTTGTGAACACTATAGGGAAAATGGATGATTATTCAAGAGATAAAATTTTGTACGGAATGAAAATGTCTGTAAAACGTAAATTCTTCCCGCAGGTAATACTTTACAGCGACAGAAGTTCAGCAAAAGATTACGATTCATATCTCAAATATGTGATAAGTACTATTATAACAAAGGCTGTTGCAACGAAGGATCATCTTCAAGCAAGCCATCTCGGAGGTTCTGACAATAAAGAAAATCTTGTTGTCATGTGCAAAGATTGCAACAACGAAAAAGGTACAGATGATTTTAAATATTTTGTAAAACATCACGGACAATTTAAACATAATTTTGTTAGGTATTTAGCGGAAGTCAAAAAACTTGTTCAAACCGGACAGTTAGAAGGTTATGATACATATATACATGATATTATTCAACATATTAACGATGATTTGATGGACGGTGTTGTTTTATTTAATGAAAACATGATATAACAATATTATGTTTTATTTTGACGAAATTGATGGCAAAAAAGTTTTGAAAAGCGATGTTTTAAAAGGTTTAAAACATTTTTTTACGACCAGAGAAACTATAATTAAAACCAAAGAACCGGAGTTTGAAGAAGTTGTAAACGATAATAAAAAGAGGATTTGCGATTATCTTAATGTTTCTATGGAAAACCTTATTTCGCCCTGCCAAACCCACACAAACCATGTTGAAATTGTAAAAAAAGACACAGGCAATTATCCTGAAACAGACGGCTTAATCTTGAATAACGAAACTCAGGCGGTATTCCTTAATTTTGCCGATTGTACTCCTGTAATTTTGTATGATGAAAAACGAAATATTGCAGCAGTATCTCATGCAGGCTGGAGAGGAACAGCTGGAAGTATCGCTGTTGTTACTGTAGAAAAAATGGTTGATGAACTTGGCTGTAAAAAAGAAAACATAAAGGCGGCTATAGGCCCTGCAATTTCTATGTGCTGTTATAACGTAGGTGAAGAAGTTTATAATAAATTGATTGCAACAGTTAAAAATAGTGACGGATTGTATGAATGCCGGGATGATAAAATTTTTGTTGATTTAAAAAATATAAACAGACAGCAATTAATTGAGGCAGGCATAACAGAAATTGATGTATGTCCATATTGTACCGTTTGTGACAATGGCATGTTTTTTTCATACAGAAAAGAGAATGCAACAACAAATCGACATAGTGCTGTAATTAAGTTGTGACGTTCTTTATCGCATTAATTAACAAAACTTAATCAAAAATAAAGTGTTGCATCACACATTAAGAAATGTAACGAAGTGTTTAAAAAAGTCTGAAACCCGCTTATAATCCCTCATAGGATAGGATAGGATAGGATGCGAGGCGAGGTGTAAAGTGTAAAAAA
>JBKUMA010000143.1:0-4833 GCA_046955055.1 Candidatus Gastranaerophilaceae bacterium | reverse complement strand
GGACAAAAGATTAAATTTGAAAGAATAAAACGTAATATAAGTCAAGAACAACTCGCAGAACTTTCTAATTTATCAATCCACGGAATAAGTAATATAGAAACGGGTAAAACAGATGTTCGTTATACAAATTTGTTACAAATCTCAAGAGCATTTGATTTAAAACTAAATGAATTACTAGATTTTAACTTATAATTTTTATAGTACAATTTTTATATGGAAGAAATGCATTTAAGAAATTACGCATATTTGGGCGATGCAGTCTGGGAATTATTTATTCGAGAAAAAACTGTAAAGCTTACTGACAATTCTAAAAAACTTCATGAAATAACAACATCAAAAGTAAAAATGGGATTTCAGGCTGAATTGTTGAGAGAGCTTGATTCTGTATTAACGGAGGAAGAACAAGAGATTTCGAGACGCGGCAGAAACTTGCAAATTCCGATTGGACGCCGGCAAAACCAGGGAGAATACCGTCTTGCAACAGCATTTGAGACATTAATCGGCTGGTGGTATTTAAATAATCCAGAAAAATTAAAGGAAGTTTATAAAATAACAGAAAAATATATAAAATTTTAAAAAAAATTAAACAGGGTACTTTACAAAAAAAAATCAGCATGTATGATAAATATTGTGACAAGTAAATCACAGCAAGAATTTTTAAAGGGAATGCAAAACCCAATTAATAAAATTTTTTGCAAAGCTTTTTTACAAAAAAGCGATGTGGGGGTTTAGCTCAGCTGGTAGAGCACCTGCTTTGCACGCAGGGGGTCAGGAGTTCGAATCTCCTAACCTCCACCATTTAAATCAAGAGCCGAAAGGCTCTTTTTTAGTGCGTTCTGACGTTTTTAATTTTATTGTATTTTTTTGAGTGGTTTGATTATTTTGGGATTTAAGTTTTAAACATAGATTAGGGCTAGATAGTTACGGCAATAATATTTTATTCATTTGTATTTATTATGTATAAATGAATGTTAGAAATATTGATATTGCAAATATTTTTTATAAGCTTGCTGATTTGTTTGAAATTGACGGTGAAAACCAATTCAGGATTAGGGCTTATCGTAATGCAGCTTTGAATATTGAAAACTTGCCGCAAGATATTTCTGAAATGGTAAAAAAAGGTGAGGATTTGACCCTTCTTCCTGGAATTGGCGAGGATTTAGCAGATAAAATTACTGATATAGTGAACAATAAAGAATTGGAACTTTTAAAAAATTTAGAAGAAAAAATTCCTGTTGATTTTACTAATTTAACCAGAATACAAGGTTTAGGGCCAAGAAAAATAAAAAAATTATATGATGAATTAGGCATAAAAAATGTCGAGGAATTAAAACAAGCGGCTGAACAAAAGCAGATACGTGATATTATCGGGTTTAGTATTAAGGCTGAAGAACATATTTTAGAGGAAATTGAAAAAATTAAAGAAAAATATAACCGAATGAAAATTTCTACTGCTGAGGAATATACTTTACCTATTTTGAAATATTTAAGAGAGATTGAAAGTATTGAAGATATTGAAGTTGCAGGCAGTTTTCGCCGTCGTCAGGAGACAATTGGGGATATAGATATTTTGGTTACTTGTGAGGACAGCGAAGCGGTTATAACAAAGTTTGTTAACTATGAAGAAGTTGATGAAATTTTGTCTAATGGAGAAACTCGTTCAAGTGTTATTCTTAAATCAGGTTTACAAGTTGATTTACGTGTTCTTCCAAGAAAAAACTATGGTGCTGCACTTCTTTATTTTACCGGCTCTAAAGCACATAACATTGTAATACGTTCGCTTGCAAAGCAGAAAGGATGGAAAGTTAACGAATACGGGCTTTATGATGGTGAAGAATATATTGTCGGTGAGACGGAAACTGACATTTACACTAAATTGGGTCTGCCATATTTTGAACCGGAATTACGTGAAAACAGAGGTGAGTTTGAAGCGGCAGAAGAAGGAAATTTGCCCAAGTTAATTAAATTAAGCGATATGAAAGGCGATTTGCACACGCATACAACTCTTACTGATGGCAAAAATACTCTTGAAGAAATGGTTGAAGCGGCACAAAAACGCGGGTACAAATACATTGCAAATACAGAGCATTCCAAAAGAGTTGCCATGGTTGGAGGTTTGGATGAAAAAGGTGTTTTTGAAAATATTAAAAGGATAGATAAGTTGAATGAAACACTGAAGAATTTTACTGTTTTAAAAAGCATAGAGGTTGATATTTTAGAAGATGGTTCTTTAGATTTGCCTGACAGCGTGCTTAAGGAGCTAGATATAGTGGTGTGTTCCATTCATTACAACTTAAATCTTTCAAGAGAAAAGCAGACCGAAAGAATTTTACGTGCAATGGACAATCCGTATTTTAATATTCTTGGTCATCCAACAGGCAGATTAATAAATGAAAGAGAGCCATATGATTTGGATATGGAGAAAATACTTCAAAAAGCTAAGGAAAACAATTGCATAATGGAGATTAACTCTCAGCCTTCAAGGTTGGATTTGAATGACATAAACAGCCGTGCTGCTAAAGATATGGGCGTAAAACTTGCAATATCAACTGATGCTCACAGTGTTGGACAATTTGATTATATGCGTTTTGGAATAGGGCAGGCTCGCAGAGGCTGGATTGAGAAAAAGAATGTAATTAATACTAGAAATATCGAAGATCTTAAAAAATTAATAAAAAAACGTTGATTATTTGTGCTTAAAGTTGTAGGATATTATAAGAAACAGAAAAATTATGAAATCAATTAAAGAGTTATCTACAGAAAACAGAATTCAGGAACGGCTAAGCAATAATCCTATTTGCTTGGAACTTGTAAACTTGTTGTTTGCCGACACAGAACTTCAAGAGATGCAGGAATATGCAAATAATGTTTCAATAAGAAGATTAGGATTTAATGACCATGGCCCTGTTCATATGCGTCAAGTTACGTATAACGCTATAAAGATGCTTAATATTTTAAATCAGTCAGGCATTCAAACCTCATTGGAACAAGAAGAAATAGGCACTTTTGAAGACAGCATGTGTGCTGTTATTTTAGCGGCAATGATGCATGATTTGGGAATGGCAATTGGAAGACAGGGGCATGAAGATATGTCTATAATGCTTGCCAATCCTATTATAGATAGGACTTTAATGCAGCTTTTCCCTGATGATTTGCACAGACGTGTTATTATTAAATCTGTTGCTACTGAGGCGATTGTCGGGCATATGTCTTCAAGAAAAATACATTCTGTGGAAGCCGGAATTCTTTTGATTGCAGACGGCTGCGATATGACAAAAGGACGTGCAAGAATACCAATGTCTTTGAATAACGCTCCAAAGGTTGGTGATATTCATAAATATTCTGCAAATGCTATTAATCGTATAAAAATTCGCCATGGCGAGAAAAAACCTATAAAAATAGAAGTTGAGATGTCTGGCGATGTAGGATTTTTCCAGATTGAAGAAGTTTTGATTACAAAGATTGACTCCAGTCCTGCAAAACAGTTTATAGAACTGTATGCCGGTGTGACAGGACAGGAATTTAAATGTTACATGTAATTTAAAACAAACTCAGTTGATTGGCATTTTCTTTTTCTTTGCGTTCTCTTTCAAATTTTGAAAGTTTTAGAAGATCATCTTTGATTTGCTTTAAGAACGGCGAAATCTCTAGATTTCTATATGTACCAAGCCATTTTCTTTTTATTGCATGTGAAAGGAACAATCTTTTTTCTGCACGTGTCATACCAACATAAAGCAAGCGTCTTTCTTCTTCAATTTCTGAAAGTTCTTTTGCTCTGTATAAAGGCAGTATGCCCTCTTCTAAACCTACAATGAATACGCAATTGAATTCCAGACCTTTAGAGGAATGGAGTGTCATCAATGCAATTCTGTCGGCACGTTTGTCGAATGTGTCTGACTCTTTTAACATTGAAACTTCATGGATAAATTCATCTTTGCCGGTGTGGTTTGCAGCAAGTTCTTTCAGATAATTTAAAATGTAATCTTCAATTTCTTGACTAAATTCATAGTTTTCAATCTGGTCAATAATCGGCTCATCATCTGTCAGGCTGTTTAAAAGATTATGGATTGGCTTTTTGTCGCAGAGTAAGTCGTTAGAATAGTTTGCATATGGCATTCCGGAGCGTTCAAAAGCTTCGATTAACAATTCTGCCTGGGAAGAAGTTCTGTATAAAACTGCAAAATCTGAAAAAGAATAATCCTGTTCTTGTCCCAATGATCTGTCAGAATCAAGTGAGAAAAAGCTGTGACCACCTATAAGGTTTTCAATAGTGCTTACGACAAATTCAGCTTCTGCCTTGTCTGTTGGAGCTGTATGTATTGTAATTTTTTCATGAGGTTTATCGTATTGTGAAACAATATTGTATGAATTAATCATTTGATTTGAAGCTTCAACGATATTTCCTGTTGAACGGTAGTTGTTTTTTAGGTTTATAATTTTTGTATTTGTGTAATCTTGTGTGAAATTGTTGAAGAATTTAGCATCACCGCCTCTGAAACCGTAGATTGCCTGATTTGGGTCGCCTATAGCACATATACTGCCGTTTTGAGGACAAAGAAATTTAATTAATTTGTACTGGTTTTCGTCAATGTCTTGATATTCATCAACTGAAATGTATTCAAAATGTTCTTGATATGATTTTGTAATATCCGGATTTTCTTCAAACAGTTTGACTGTAAGAGTTATCAAATCATCAAATTCAAGAACATTTTCAGGAAGTTCCTTATCTTTGTACAATTCTTTTTCCTTGTCTGTAATAACTCTGAAACCTTCTTTGAGTCCTGCTTTTTCATAATTTTCTTTCAGAATAGAAAAGCATAATGAGTGGAAAGT
>JBKUMA010000142.1:0-4836 GCA_046955055.1 Candidatus Gastranaerophilaceae bacterium | reverse complement strand
TCTTCGTATTCAGGAAGCTTAGATTCATTTTCTTCCATTTCGGCTTTTAAAAATGACTTCATTTCATCATCACTTTCAGCCTTAATCAATTCTTTTGCGTCATCAATAGCGTCGACCGCCTTTTTCCAAGCATAATAGAGTTCTACTGTTTCTTCCATAGATTTTCTCTGCTTAGAAAGGTCTCTAAATCTGTTGTAATCCTGAATTACAGCAGGATCTGAGAGTGTAATTCCTAATTCATTATATTTCTTCTCAATTTGAAGAATTTTATCTAACATATCTTTCATAACTTGATTATATCAGGAAAAAAATATTTTTCAAAGGGGTACATTATAATAAAAATAAAAGCGGCTATGTAACCGCTTTTAACTTATATTATTGTTTCTTGTCACCAGAAGTATAACGCGTGTATATGGGACCTCCGCCGCTGAGAATACTATTTAAGCTTGTCTTACCTTCACCACCCCAAGCTCCTACGACTGTTCCGTCCTCATTTATTCTTAAAGTAAACATATCCGCTCCGAATTGATTTGGTTTTGCAATACCATTTGTATCATAAGTTAAGGTTGCACAATAGAAAGACTCCCACTCAAAAATTATAGGATTACCGTCAGAATCGACCTTAACAGTTCCATCAGGATTGTAATCATTACCCGATTCAATACGATGACAAGAGGACTTTTGTGAAATACGTATAATCGAGCCATCTTTTAATATCATTAACGGCACAGTCATATTATTACCAATAGCATCATTGTCAGCATTATATAAAGGATATGCATATGTGGCATTGTATCTGTATTTTGCACAACCGCCAGAATAATCATTACATATTTTTACGACTTCAAAATATTTTGCAAAATTATTAAGTACTTCAGCAGATGTTTTTGTCACATCAAACAAGCCGGTAACATCGCCCACAGTACCTGAATCTGCCTGATATTTACTTATTGCCTGAGTAATAAGTGAATATGTTCTTTTACATCTGACTGCGTGTTCATTATCTTTATATTTTGTCAATAATACAGGCATAGTCATTGCTGCAACAACACCAATAATACCAAGGGTGATTAATACCTCTGCTAACGTAAATGCGTTTTTACGATAATTGTCTAACAGGGCTACGTGCGTAACACCCTCTGCCAGAGTAAATGCTGTTTTTCTAACGTGACATACCATATCACTATTATAACAGTTTTTTGGGAAAATACAAGAGGGTAAAAAACCTTGCAGGAGCTTTAAATTTTCGCCCCCCCCCCGCAAGCGTTGCCGCTTGACCCGGTACATTGTGCCGGTGTTGCATTATCGCTATGATTCTTGTCATTTGGGTTTTGCATGAATGCTACAACAATGTCTTTTAATGATTTTTTCACAATTTAAATCTCCTAATTGCTAAATCTTCCTCAACTTAACTTTTATAGTATAAACTATTTTGCAAAAATTTTCAACTTCTACAAGTTTTATACGATTGCATTAAAACGCATTTTAGATATAATTAACGTAAATTACAATAGGAGATTAAGATGTTAGAATATTTTTTAGGTTCATACCTGGTAACTATATTTGGGCTGATAGCTGCATACTTCTGGGGTGAACACGTTCATTCTGGCACAGGATTGGCTTGTGTTTTTATTGCCATAGTTTTGGGAATTCTTGAAGTAAGTTTGTCTTTTGACAATGCTGTAGTTAACGCAATGAAGCTTGAAAAAATGTCACATGAATGGAGACACAGATTTTTGACCTGGGGTATTGCAATAGCAGTATTCGGTATGAGATTTTTATTCCCGATATTAGTTGTTTCAATATTCGCTAAAATAAGTATGGTTCAAGTTGCAAGAATTGCGGTTAGCGATTCTAATCAATACGCACATTATCTTCATCAAACTCACGCTCCTATCGTTGCATTCGGCGGAATGTTTTTAATAATGCTTTTCTTAAACTACTTTTTCAATCACGAAAAAGAAGTTCACTGGATCAGACCTTTAGAAAACTGGCTTTCTCATCTTGATCATTTGAAAGGTATTGAAGTTGTAATTTCATTGTTAATGCTTCTGGCAACTCAGAATTTTGTAAGTGATGATTACAAACTTCACGTAATGATTGCCGGTGTTTGCGGTATTGTAACTTATTTGTTGATAGACGGCTTTACACATTATCTTGAAAAACATGAACAAATGCGTATGGCAAAATTAGGCGAATGTGCCAAATGCACAGGATTAATAAGTTTTATTTATCTTGAACTTATTGATGCATCATTCTCATTAGACGGTGTTCTAGGTGCTTTCGCTTTAAGTAAAGATATTATTATCATTACTATAGGACTTGCAATCGGTGCTATGTTTGTTCGTTCTTTAACAATTATGCTTGTAGAAAAGAAAACTCTTGCGAAATTTCTTTATCTAGAACATGGTGCACATTGGGCAATCGGTGCTCTTGCCTGCCTAATGCTTGTATCCACAGTCAAAGAAGTTCCGGAAGTTGTAACAGGTGTAATTGGTTTAGGTTTCATTATTGCAGCGTTTATTTCTTCAGTTATGCATAACAAAAAAATGGAAAGACTTTTAGCAGAAAAAGGAAGTAGTGAAAATGCTTAATCTGCCTTTAGTAAGTTTTGTAGTTACTTCATATAATTATGAAAAATATATTCTTAAAACTCTTGAGAGCATCAAATCTCAAACCTATGAGAACTTTGAAATAATTATTGTTGATGATAAATCAAGTGACAATTCTGTTGAAGTTATAAAGAAATTCATAGATGATAACCCTAATGTAAATATAAAATTAATCGAACACGAATATAATTTTGGGCAGTTAAAAGCTTTTCAAACAGGGCTTGCTGCTGCAAACGGTCAGTTTGTAAGTTTTATTGACAGCGATGATGTTATAACAAAAGATTATGCCAAGGCACACATAAGAGTTCACCTTGCTGCCTCTGTTGCCTTTACGTCTTCACAGATTATTGAGATAGGCGAAAATAACGAAATTCATACTATGTATTCAGTTTCTTCACCGCAAAAAGAAACAGCTTACGAAGCCAAAGATTTTGGTGAACTTATGAGTATAGACGTCGAAAATGTAGATTTTAAAATATTAAATACAAAATCTGCACCTTTTGGCGGCTGGTGGTGGTCGCCTTCAAGCTCTGCTATGTTTAGAAAATCAGCAATTGATATAATTCTGTCTTACCCTTCACCACAAGATTGGAGAATATGTCCTGACAAATTTTTATTTAATCTTGCCAACTTAATCGGCGGTTCTGCTGTAATTTATACACCTCTTGTCGGATACAGAAGACACAATATGAATGCAGGACATTCAACTTATGTTTGCGGAAACAAAAGGTACAATAACGACTTCACAACAGAATTGAATATTCAAAACAATATGAAAATTCGACCGTTAACTCTTAAATTCATAAAAAATAAAAAATCAGAATTTGAAACAAAATTCGGCAAAAAAAATACTGCCAAATTGTATTTGACAGTACTTTTATCATACTTCTATGTATTTAAACAAATTTTTCGATTCTAGAACTTCCAGCTGTTTAAATATTCTTCTTGTTCTGGAGTTAAAGTATCAATTTCAATTCCCATTGATTGAAGTTTCAATTCTGCAATTTTAACATCAACTTCATGAGGAAGGGTATACAATTTGTTTTCTAACTTACCTTTGTTTTTCACAAGGAATTCAATTCCTAGAGCCTGGTTAGCAAAACTCATATCCATAACACTTGCCGGATGACCTTCAGCGTTAACGAGGTTAACTAGTCTGCCTTCTGCAAATACATATACAGTTTTTCCGTTATCAAGTTTATATTCAGATAAATTCGGTCTGATTTCCTTAATAGAAACAGAATGTTCTTTTATTGCTGCAACATTGATTTCCCAATCAAAGTGACCTGAATTTGCTAAGAAAACACCATCCTTCATATTTAAAATATGCTGAATATCAATTACATGTTTATCTCCAGTAACTGTCAAGAAGATATCGCCTTCTTTTGCAGCTTCTGCTATCGGCATAACTCTGTAACCTTCCATAGCAGCTTCAAGAGCTTTTAGCGGATCTACTTCACAAACAATAACGTTCGCACCCATAGCTTTTGCACGTAATGCTACACCTCTACCGCACCAGCCATATCCTGATACAACAAAAGTTTTACCTGCAAGAAGGATATTTGCACCTCTCAATATACCATCCAAAGAACTTTGACCTGTTCCGTATCTGTTGTCGTATAAATGTTTTGTTAAACTTGTATTTACACCTACAGCCGGAAACTTCAATTTACCTTCGTTTTCTAAAGCTTGTAATCTTACGATACCTGTAGTTGTTTCTTCTGTTGAACCGATAATTTTATCAGCAGATTCAGGTCTTTCAGCATGAATTGTAGAAACAATGTCACAACCGTCATCAATAATGATATCCGGATTATGGTTCAATGCTTCTCTGATGTGAGCTTTATATTGTTCAACACTTTCACCAGCTACGGCAAAGGTAGGTATACCGTAGTGTTTCACCAATGCCGCTGCGACATCATCTTGAGTTGACAACGGATTTGAGGCAACAAGAACGGCATCTGCACCGCCGGATTTCATAACTACGCATAATGCAGCAGTTTCTTTTGTAACATGAACGCATGCTGATAATTTTAAACCTTTAAAAGGCTGTTCTTTAATAAATCTTTCTTGAATTTTTTTCAAAACGGGCATATCCTTAAAAGCCCATTCAATTTGATTTTTGCCCTGATCAGCCAGTTGTATATCTTTTACGTCGCATTTAATTTCAGTCATTATCATAAATTTCTCCTTTGATTTCCATTATATATATTCAAATAACAAT
>JBKUMA010000141.1:0-4872 GCA_046955055.1 Candidatus Gastranaerophilaceae bacterium | reverse complement strand
CCCCCCGCAAGTACTACTGACGGAGATACGTTGTGCCAAGGATGCATTAACGCTACTTTTAATATCATTTGTGTTTTGCATGAACTTGACAGCATTGAAAAATAATCTTTTCATAATTATGCTCCTTTGTCCTTTACTATATAATCATAACATATTTTTATAGCAAATTCAATTGACTATTCAAGTTATTTCACATTTGCAGACAAACATGTTTTTTCATAATGCAGTCTGTTATTCAATTGATTAATTCTTGTCATAACTTCTTTAAACATAGGAATAGGCAGGCTTTGCTTACCGTCAGACAAAGCATTTTCAGGATCATGGTGAACTTCCATCATAATACCGTCAGCACCCACTATCAAACCTGCTTTTGCAAGAGGTTCAACTAAATATCTTTGACCTGTACCATGGCTTGGATCAACAATAATCGGCAAGTGAGAATATTTTTTGATAACAGGAATAGAAGCTATATCCATTACATTTCTTGTAAATGCACTGTCAAAACTTCTAATACCGCGTTCACACAAAATTACATTCGGGTTGCCGTTATACATTATGTGCTCCGCTGCAAGCAAAAATTCTCTTATTGTACTTGCCAAACCTCTTTTCAAAATAACAGGTTTGTTACATTTACCAACAGCATGAAGAAGTTTGAAGTTTTGAACGTTTCTTGCACCTATCTGCAAAACATCAATATAATCGCACATCAAGTCTAAATCGGATGCGTCCATAACTTCAGAAACAGTTAATAAGCCTGTTTCTTCAGCAGCTTTTTTCATATATTTAAGAGCTTTTTCACCATATCCGTCAAAATCATAAGGAGAAGTTCTTGGTTTGAAGGCACCGCCTCTTAAGAATTCACAACCCATTTCTTTAGCCGCTACAGCAACTTTCAAAAGACCTTCGTAATCTTCTTCAACAGAACATGGACCAACCATTGATACAGGTTTATTATTACCGCCGATTTTTACACCGTTTGCAAATTCAATAACAGTATCTTCTTCTTTTCGGTCGCGGGAAGCAAGTCTGAAAGGTTCTCTAATAACTTTGATTTCTTTTACACCTTCAAGAGCCGCAATACGCCCCGGTGTTAAAGTTGTTTTATCGCCAATAGCATCAATTACTGTATGCACTTGTCCTTGGTTTAATCTTATATCAAATTCATTATCTTTTAATAAATCAATAACCTTTTGTACTTGAACTTTAGTAGCGTTACGCTCCATTATTATAATCATAACTTCCCTCCATGAATTGGTAATTTTGCAAAAATAAGTGTATCACGAACAATTTTTATGAACAATTATACGTTATAATTCTTTAATTTATTTAATAAATTAACAGCAGGGTAATAATTAGGAAGAACCATCAAACAGTCATTTAAACATTTTAATGCATTAATTCTCTCGCCGGAAGACATATACACGTAAGCCAGGAGATAATGCAGTTCTGGATCATGATAAAAATAATATTTTGCCTTGTCTAAGAAAAACATTGCCTGCTCTTTTAAATCATTATTCCAAAACACACGCCCGATAAACTTATAAACTTCAGGATTAATTGTGAACATGTAATCTGTATATCTTATGATTTTTTCAACATATTCACCCTTGTAATATTCAATGAGCAAATTTAAATCTATTTCCAAAAAATTTCTTATCTCAAAATATGACGGACACTCTTGAGCATTCCCTTCAATTAAAGAAATAATAAACAATCCCCAGTGTGCACGAATATCTTGTTCCAGAATTGTTTGGAAAAGAGCTTTTGCCTTTAGTAGGTTCTCATTTAGCAATTCGCAATATGCAGCTTCTAAAATATAGCCTTTTTTTTCAAAAAATTGTTGACATCCGTCTATATCGGAAGCCAACAATTTATTTTTAGCATATTCGTAATCTAAAATCATAAACTCTAATATCTGTTGTTATTGTTGTTATTCATCCCAAAATCAGGCATCATAGAATTCATAATCATAGCTTGCATAATTCTGGGATCAATATTTTTACCGCTTTGTGATTGTGCCATCATAAACGGTATCATACTCATCATACTATTATTATTGTTGTTATTATTATTTCCCAAAAGCATACTCATTTCTGCCATTTGCGGATTTTGAGCATACATTTGTGCTGTCATATCTGCTGCAGGTGACTGAATATTAACAGTTAAACCTGCTTCTTTCAATGTTTTAATAGCTTGAAGAATATCTTCATCACTTACGGAAGCTATTTTATCAACCGGTTCAGCTTCTGATTTGTTATCAAATTCTTTTATTTTGTCCAAATCTTTTTTATCAAGCTGGTCTTTTTTGTTGATTGTTTCCTGAATATTTTCTAACTGTTTTTGTTTCATCTCTAAATTCAATTCAGGAGATAAACCATTTCCGTATGGAGAATTAATGAATCTGTCAAGATCGTCTTGTCCTGAAGCATCAGGTGATTCAGGAGGGGCACATGCCGGACCGCCTGTTAAGCAGTCTCTGCCTTTTGTTGCGTAGTCAACAAGATATGAATTAGGGCTAAGCATAATAACTTTGTTATAACAATCTACAGCATCAGCCTGTGAACCTAAGTGTGTATAAGCCATAGCCATATAATAATATGCTGCGGCATTTGAAGGGTCTTTTTTAGTCAATGCATATAGTTCTTGAAGACATCCAGTATAATTGCCGTTTTTGTATTTTGAAATTCCGCTTTTCAAATTAGCATTAGGATAATATTTTACATTGTGCTCTAAAACTGCTCTTGATTGCGAATTTTGGTTACCAGACTGTCCTTGATTTTGCTGTAAAAGCATACGTTGTGCATTTGACATTTCATTAGGATTAATTTGTTCCAAATTCGGAGGAGCCGCATTTGCTATAGCAGCGAATGAAAATAGTACACCAAAAACTAATAATATTTTTCTATTCATTTTGAAACTTCCTTCTTATCATATTTTTAATGATAAAGTTATATAAATCAAGCTATATGATTTATTATATAACATTTTTTCAAATAGTCATAGTGTAAACATATGAAATTATTAATTTCTTATACTAAACTCGCACCCGCAGTAATTTTGGCGATACAAATTCATTTCCTTAGATATTTTATTAGTTTTCAAAAAACCGTCTTTCTTCTTGAAATCTATATCAATATATTTCAAACCGTATTCTTGTGCGATAGATTTCCCTATTTCAGATAGTTTACAAAAATTCTTATGCGGACTTATAACAATTGAGGTTGTAAATTCTTTAATACCATGTGATTTAGCATATTCTGCCGTTTTTCTGAGTCTCAATTCAAAACATTTATCGCATCTTTTTCCTTTTTCTGGCTCTTCTTCCAATCCCTTTGCTGCGTCATAAAAATCTTTCGGATTGTACTCTGCTTCAACTAATCCACATTCAAGATTACGACACAGAATTCTTTGTGCTTCCAGTCTTATATTATATTCAATTTCGGGATAAATATTCGGGTTGTAAAAATATACATAAACCTGATATCCCATATCTTTCAATAAAGTTACGGGATATCCTGAACATATTGCACAACAAGCATGCAAAACTATTTTACTTTTTTCGTTATTTTTTTTCTGCACCTAATTTTATTAATTCTTCCTTATAAACGTTATACGGTTTAATTCCGATGAACACATCATTATTTAATACTGTTGCAGGAGTTCCGTTAATACCTTTTGAATTAGCCTCTTTAATTTCATCACGCAACTTGTTAGCAATTTCAACACTGTTTGCATCTTCCTGCAATTTATCAATATCAAGACCTAACTTTTCAGCAAGCTTTATAACATCTGCTTCTGTTTTAGGCTGCTTGTCAAATAAAGCAGTATTCATATCCCAGAATTTACCCTGTTTTTCTGCAGCCATAGCATACCTTGCTTCCATACAAGAACCTTGATGGAAAGGCTGTAATAAATAGCCGTTGCATTCCATGTCAAGCGGAAGATTTTTGTGAACAATTTGAATATTTTTCAGTTCTTTTGCAAGTTTGTGAAGCATAATATTTTGAGGACGGCATATAGGACATCTGTAATCAGAATATACATACATCACAACTTTAGCATTTTCATCACCCAAAACATTTCCTGAAACTTTATATTTGTTATGTTTTGCTTTTACAAATTCTGTAAACTGTGCTGCATTTTTAGCCTGAGGTGCAAGTACATAGGTAATTCTTGTATATGCAAGTGCAGAGCCGGCTGCAAGCATTACTATTATAAAAGCAATCAAATATTTTTTAATTTTCACAGCGTCAATAAAATCGATAAAACTTTGCTTAATTGATTTTATAAAGCCACCATCTTTAAAGTTTGTTGCAACAAGCCCTATACATAAATTGAGTATGTATGTTGCTGCACACAAAATACATAATTTTTTAATTTCAAATAAACTTACAAAGAGTAATATCATAGAAATTGTAAATGATATTAATCCTAGAGAAGCTATATAATCAAGAGGATTTTTGAAAACTTCCAAAAACTTTAATAATTTAAAATTTTTCAATTTATCAACAAATAGCATTAAGAAAATAAACGCATATAAGAATAATCCCCATGCTGCTAAAGGCACCCCAAGGAATTGAGATTCATTTGTTTTTGCAACCCCGTCACAGTCAATAAATTCATTAACAGAACAAAAACTTGACAGTGCATAAGGATTAAAATTTGCCTGATAATAAATGACAGCAAGCTTTATAGTAGTGATTAAACCTATAAATGCTAATATTCCGACTGCAATCTTTTTCTTTTGCTGATTTGAATTTTCCATACATACTTCTCCTATTCTAAACCTATTCTACAATTTTAAAACTCATAAATCAATAGATAAAAGTAGAAAAAAATATACTGCTTTCTAACTATAATATAGTATTACTA
>JBKUMA010000140.1:2255-4883 GCA_046955055.1 Candidatus Gastranaerophilaceae bacterium | reverse complement strand
TAAACAGACTTAGTTCAACATATAGTATACTCTCAAACGCGTTTAATCTTATGATGTCAGAAAATGGACCAATTACTGATTATGGGACTAATGGTCAGGAACGTATTAACAAAATATTCGAATTGTTGCCCAATTACTTGCAAACAGGAAAAATTTGTAAATTTGGTAAGAGAGATAAATGTGTAACCAAAGATCATAAAATGCGTATTAGAGATACCGGTCATAGTTTTATTGGAGGTAGTAATCCGGCTGTGATTTTAAAAAATGGAGCATTAATCTCTTTATATGCAACCAACGGTAATTGCAGGCAAAATAAAAATCTTGATATGGGGTGGATTGATTCATCTAATTATGCAACCGAATGCGGCCTGTTATGGATAGATATAAACGGGGATGCATCGCCTAACATATATGATTTGGATACATTTAAGTTTAGAATATATTCAGATGGCATAGTCCCTGCAGGCAGAGATAAATCTGACGGACAATTTGCTACCACCTGTATCGATGACGGAACATCAGCTGGTCATAATGGAGAATGTTCAGCCTGGGTTTTACATAATAAAAATATGGACTATTTGTATTGCCCTGATAAACTTGGTTGGAATAAAGCAAGCAGCTGTAAGGAACCTTAATTTATTTGTGGTAAGTTTCGCATTTTATAATTTTAAATGCCCTATAAATTTGTTCAATAAGTATCAGCCTTGCAAATTGATGTAAAAAAGTCATTTTTGACATACTCATTTTTAAATTTGCTCTTGCTGATACAGTTGGTGCAATACCGCATGAAGAACCTATTACAAAAATGATTTCACCAATGCCGTCATTTGTAAGTGCTTCAATTTTTTGAGCGAATTCAACAGATGAAAACATTTTGCCGTTTATTTCCAGAGTTATGACATATGACTGAGGCTTGATATGTGAAAGAATTTTTTCACCTTCCTGCTCCAGAACTTTTTGCGTTAAATTTTCGTCCTTTATTTCAATCGGGGAAAGTTCAATTACTTCTACACTTGCATATGGTGTCAGGCGTTTTAAAAATTCATCAACACCGTCTTTAAGAAATTTTTCTTTAATTTTACCTAATGCAATTATTTTAATATTCATTACTTATTCTCTGCCATATAAACTGTAGTTGAAGGAAAAGCAAAATCAATACCTTCATCTCTAAAGCGTTTTACAGCCTCAAGTATAACCTGTTCTTTAATCTTTAAATATTTTGCATAGACATTTGTTTTGGTATATGCACTTACTTTTATATCTATTGAACTTGCTGATAAGGTTTCCACATATACAACGTAATCATTATGAATATCATTATTTTCTTTAAGAATTTCTTCAAGTATGCTTACTGCACGTTTAAGTTTGTCGTTGCTGGTGTCGTAAGTAACTCCGAAAGTTTAAAAAATTCTTCTTTTTTTCATAGAAGAAATATTTTTGATAATTGTTCCTGAAACAATATCATTTGGCAGAATAATTATTGAATTATCCATTGCTCTGATTTTAGTTGAACGCATATTAATTTCTTCAACCGTGCCTTCGTTTCCGTTAACACTTATATAATCACCGAGTTGATAAGAATGATCTGATAAAATACCAAGAGTTCCGAATACATTTGCAATTGTTTTTTGTGCGGCAAAACCTACAGCCAAACCTGTTATACCGAAACCTGCTATTAATGAAGACATAGAATAACCATGACTTTGCAAGAATGAAGCCAACAGGAAGAATACAACCAATCCTTTAAATATGTTGCTTAGTATCGGAACAAATCTGGAAAGAGGAGAATTTATGCCTGAATTTAATTTAGCTTTTAATCTGGAATCAAAAATATCAATTAATTTAAAACAAACAGCACCAATAATAAAAACTATAATAATTTCAAAAATAAATTTAATTCGTAAAGCTGTTAAAAGCTTTTCTATTTTGTCAGAAAAATCATAAATTTCGTTAATCATACGGACTCCCTAATTTGGGTAACAAAAAAGCGGAAGACGAGACTCGAACTCGCAACAGCCTGCTTGGAAGGCAGGTACTCTAGCCATTGAGTTACTTCCGCATATCTCTAATTTAATATAAAAAAATATTTTTTGCAATAGTTTTTTATATTAAATTATCTAAATAGGTATATAATCCTTTAGAATTAATTCATAGAAGTTAGTTTTAGTAAATAAAAAGTTATTCTCAAGAGTGGTGAAAAGGTGTGAAAAAAAGGTTATTATATAAATGTAAGCTTGTTATATCCAGGCACTTTTTCGGGGTTGCGACAAGAGTTTTTCTTTGAGCGGTTTGGTTTAAAATATAGCAAGCTTATTCCTTTGAGAAACAAACTAAGAATTTATATAGATACGAATACTATGTACAATATACAACAAACTCTATGTTTGATATGCAGCGACTTGTTTATGCCTCCCGCGGAACAAGTCTTTTTATTGCGGATTGCGAGCAAAGGCTGGAGGGCTTGTGGAAGCACAAGACCGTAATGCCGTTAAACGCGAACAACCAAGAAGCGGATTGTGAGCTGAGGCTGTAATAGGCTTGCAGACGTGCAAGACTATGTAATGCCGTTAAATGCGAACAACCAAGAAGCGGATTGTGAGCTGAGGCTGTAATAGGCTTGCAGACGTG
>JBKUMA010000140.1:0-2155 GCA_046955055.1 Candidatus Gastranaerophilaceae bacterium | reverse complement strand
CAAGACTATGTAATGCCGTTAAATGCGAACAACCAAGAAGCGGATTGCGATACTCTTGTATTTATGCTAACATTTCCGATGTAGATAAATAAGGAGTTTGATTTATGACAAATGAAGTTAGAGCTAGCCATATTTTGGTGAAAACAGAAGAAGAAGCTAAAAAATTATATGATGAAATTAAAGGCGGTAAGTCTTTTGCTGAGATTGCAGAAGAAGTTTCTCTTTGCCCATCAGGAAGAAATGGCGGAGATTTAGGCTTTTTCGGCCGCGGCATGATGGTAAAACCGTTTGAAGATGCTGCTTTTTCAATGGAAAATATCGGAGAAGTTTCAGAACCTGTTCAAACACAATTCGGTTGGCATTTAATCCAATTAACTGATAAAAAATAATGATTGAAACTGTTAATAATATTCGGGAATTTTTAAAAGAAAACGGTATAGATTTTATGCTTGTTAATTCTACCAATCAATTTTTGGTGGAATATAATTCTTTGGACGAAAATTCCCGTTATTTTTTGACAGATTTTACAGGCTCGACGGGAGATGCACTTGTATCGCAGGAAGATGTGTATTTGTTTGTAGACGGAAGATATCATATTCAGGCTGATTTAGAAGTTAATCATGATATTGTAACGGTTGTAAAATTACAAACAGGACAGACATTTTCAGAAGAAATTATCAATAAAATATCACCTGGCTCATCTTTTGCAGTTGTTTCAAAAAAGAATTCGCAAAGCAGAATTGAAGCTTTTAATGAAGAACTAAAGGAAAAGAATGTAAAATTAGTTTTGCTTGATGACGATCCAATTAAAGATAAAAAAGTCGATACTGAGTCTAGCGTTGTTGATATTGATATTAAATACACAGGCATGGACAGTGATGAAAAAATAAAAATTGCTTCAAAAGATTTAAAAGACAATGAGGCTTTGCTTCTTACAAACCTTGAAGAAGTTTCGTATCTTTTTAATAAACGTGATTTTTCAAAGCCGTATGCAAGCAATATTAAGGCTAAGGCAGTTGTGTTGAAAAATGAAGCATTGTTATTTGATGAAAATAAATTGAATGAGTATGAAGCTTTTATAAAAGGTTTTGAAGGAAATATTTATCTTGATAAGAATAGTGTCAATGGTTATGATTTCAAGTTAATTGGTGATAGAGCAAAGATTTTGAAAGACAGTCCCGTTAAACTGATGAAAGCTGTAAAAACTGAGGAAGAAATAGAACATTTAAAAGATGCTTTTAAAAGAACTGATTTAGCGGTTTCTGCGATAAGAGATTATATTGAAAATAACGATAATTTGACAGAATTTGATATTGCACAAAAGCTTGAAGAATTTTATAAAAAATTCGGTGCAAAAAGTTTGAGTTTTAAATCAATAGTAGCAAAGGACAAAAATTCTGCACTGGCACATTATTCAAAATCTTCAAAGGATGAAATTATAAAAGACGGAAGTCTTGTGCTTATAGACAGCGGAGCATATTATGACGGCGGACTAGCAACCGATATTACGCGTGTTTTTGTAAAGGGCGAACCTACAGAGTTACAAAAAAAAGTTTATACAACAGTTTTGAAAAAGTTTTTGCATGCATTTAATTATCCTGTGCAAAATGGTACAACAGGATACGAAATAGATGATTTGGTAAGAAAAATTTATACAGAAAACGAACTTGAGGGGTTTGTTTTTAATCACGGTTTAGGGCACGGCATTGGGGTAAGCGTACACGAATATCCGCCTAACTTAAGTAAAAGCGAACTTGCAAAAGTTGAAATAAAAAATAATATGATATTTTCAATCGAACCGGGTTTGTATAATGAAAATTATTTTGGCGTAAGATTAGAAAATTCTTGTTATATGAAGGACGGTAAAATTCATTCTTTAGTTAATATGAATTATGAAAAAAAATTGATAGATTTTTCGATGCTTACAGAACAAGAAAAAGAATGGCTTGAAAGTTTTGAGGTTAAATAGATGCAGGAAATTACAAGCGTAAATAATGATTTAGTAAAGGAAACAGTTAAATATCAGCAGAAAAAATATCGTGATAAAGAAAATAAGTTTCTGCTTGAGGGCGAAAAATGTATTCGTGAAGCTTTTGAGGCCGGAATAAATATTGAATATGTTTTTATTTTGAAGGAAAAAGCACAGTATTATGAC
>JBKUMA010000139.1:0-4894 GCA_046955055.1 Candidatus Gastranaerophilaceae bacterium | reverse complement strand
ATGTTATTCAATACTTCTTCAAGTGATATTCCTAACAATCTTGACGCTTCTTTAGGATGAGGCGTTAGAATAACATTTTCAGGTAAATCAATTTTATTTTTTGCCAGTATATTTAAACCGTCTGCATCAATAACAGCTGGCATATTTTTGGCAAGAGCTATAGTATTTTTGAAAAGTTCAACAGCATCATCTGTTGTTGAAAGTCCGCATCCGATTGATAAAACGTCAGAATTCTCTAATATTTTTGGAATTCTTTCAATAGGTGCCAGAACAACTTCAGGAGCCATAGCACTTACTGCTTTTGATACATTTTTATGGCTTGCAAGTTCAACATATCCTGCTCCAATTTTTAATGCTGATATGCAGGATAAATACGCAGCACCTGTCATATATTCAGAACCTGATACATTCAAAATTTTGCCGAATGTGCCTTTATTCGAATTTTCTTCTCTTTTAGGAAGTTTTGGTAAATTATAAACCATTTTGTCTTATTACCTCATAAGTAACAATAGCAACAGAGTTTGAAAGATTTAAACTTCTTTGACCTTCTTTCATAGGAATAGTCAATGCATTTTTGTCTGTAACGTATACATCAGGCAACCCTCTTGTTTCAGGACCGAAAACTATAAAATCGCCGTCTTGAAATTTTACATCTGTATATTTTCTCTTTGTTTTTGTTGTCAGGTAATAAAAATTAGCACCTTTATTGGCTTCAAACAATTCCTCCATTGTGTCAATTTTGTGTAAATCAACACTGTCCCAATAGTCTAAGCCTGCACGTTTTGTATATTTGCTTGATAAAGAAAAACCCAATTTGCCAACCAAATACAAACTAGCATCACAGCAAGCACATAATCTTGCTATGTTGCCTGTGTTTTGCGGTATCTCAGGCTCGTATAAAACAATATTAAGCTTGCTCATTGTTGAATAACTTTCCGCTTTCAGCTACAACAGGAATTGCTCTGACTACACAGAAAATAATAGCAGCCCAGGCAAAAATCATTGTTACAAGATGAAGTTCATCAACATATTTCCACAATTCCATACCCGGTGTGTTTACGATAATAAGCAAGAAGAAGGCTAAAACTTTAGCAACTGCATAACTTATTCTCATAAATTTAGAAGAGCATATAAAGCTTCCTATTTTGCTTGACTGCATACTTTTAGCACCAAAAGCTGTAAAGCCTTTTGATAATGCAACACTTCTAATTCCGTCAGTAACAAATGCTCTTACAACACATATAAGTGGGAAAAGAATACTTATCCAGCCTAAAACAGCAAAAGCAATCCAGTAAGAAGCTTCTACAATTCTATCACCCATAATGTCAAGAACAGAACCTAATTCGGATGACTGGTTTAATTTTCTTGCTACATAGCCGTCAACTCCGTCTAAAGCAAAAGCTATTACTGTTAAAATTAAAGCAATTAAATATGCCCAAGTTGTATTTTCGTACAATAGTGCAATTGCACCGAATGCAAAAAATACTCTTCCTATAGAAATAATGTTTGCCAGGTTGTTCTTTATATTCATGATGTCTCCATTTATGTATTATTTAATCTATTTTTTAGTTCTTGAAAGGGCAAAGTTAACTTCATCAAGTTTTTTAATTCTGTCACCAAGCATTCTTTTTTCAGCTTCTTCCAAAATTTGAGTTACCATACAAGCATTGTCACCGTCAGAACGTGCTTTTTTGCCTGAATCGCAGCAGCTTATGAAATGCTGACACTCAAGTTTTAAAGGTTCAATTTCAAGGTAATCAAGTTTAATATTTTGTGTATTATCTTTTACAAAATTATCGTAAATAACCAATTTATTTTCTGCAACAGTGTCATCAAGGATAGCAGTCGCTTTTGTGCCTCTTACAAGAAGAGTTACGTGTTTTCTCGGAGTAATCCAGCTGTCAGAAATTTGTCCTATAACACCGTCTTCAAACTCTATTCCTATATGTGTAATATCCATAATCTCGTTACGTTCTGAAGAACATCCGGTTGCGGAGATTACTCTAACAGGAGCTTTACCTGTTACATAACTAATCATAGATACATCATGCGGAGCTAAGTCCCACATTACACTTCTGTCGTTCTTGAAGAAATTAACATTAAGTCTGTCGCTTTGAGCATAAACTATTTCGCCTAAAGCACCTTCTTCAACTAACATTTTTAATCTATTTACAGCCGGATGGTAAAGCAGTAAATGGCCAACCATTAACACCAGACCTTTATCATGTGCAAGTTCTGATAAATCTCTTGCTTCTTGTGCAACAGTAGAAATAGGTTTTTCTACATAAACATTTTTACCTGCTTCAAGCATAGCTTTTACAACTTTATAATGCGTATGGCTTGGAGTTACTACACAAACACCTGTTATTTCAGGATTATTTATTATTTCGTTATAATCTCTTGTAACTTTTACACCTGGATACTGTTCTGTAACTTTTTTCAAATTCTCTTCATCAATATCACAAACTGTGTCTAAAACGTTTAAGTTATAAAAATTGCGGACGATATTTCTTCCCCATACACCGCATCCAATTACAGCTATTTTTTGTTGACTCATGTTTATATCCTAACTTTCTTAAATACCTATATTAATATCATACGTTGCAAATATTTTTTTGCAAATACTTAATCTACTTTAACATAATTACTTTTGGGCATTCTGAGCGGCATTTATTCTTAATTCATGCATCTGCTCGCATCTTTCAAAGAACAGTTCTTTGTCATCAGGTGGAAAACAAGTTGAAAGCTTTTCTAGTAAGCCTTTTGGAAATTCTGACATTACAGCCATTCTATTTAATGTTTCCTCGTTAAGAGGGAAAAGGTTTTTATAGTTTTTATAGAAAATAATTTTACTTTCATCTTCAACGCGTCTAGGATTTTTGAATCCCTTTTCTCCAAGTTTGTATGTTACATAGTTTGATTCAAAATAAACGCTTTTATATTTTTTCAGCATAATTCTGATTATAAAATCAAAATCTGACATTAATTTAAATTTTTCATCAAAATAATTTTCTTTTTCAATCATTGATTTTTTGAAAAACATAGCTTGTCTTGCACCTGGCATAACTTGAAAAGCATTGTACATAGTGGGTACAAAAAGAAAAACAAAATCTTCCGGGTGTCTGCAATATGCAGGAGCAAAAGTGAAATCTGCCTGATTAGCCTCTAGTGCATTAACAATATCTGATATTGCAGTAATATCATGTATATAGTCGTCACAGCTTAAAAATGATATGTATTTACCTTTTGCATGCATTACGCCTTTATTGTATGCATTGAATTTACCTGTATCTTTTTCTGAAAAGAAATTAAGATAGCCTTTGTTTTTGTAATCTTTTAGTAATTCGACTGTACCGTCTGTAGACATATTATCAATAATAAGATGTTCTACATTAGGATATGTCTGCATATCCAAAAGGGTTACAAGAAGGTTAAACTCATCTGCATGTCCGTTTTTAACAATATTATCGGTTGGTGTAATAATAGTTACATAAGGTTCCATAATTTTATTTCCTCATATCCTTTTTTATTAATATACCATATATCACACCTGTTTTCTAATTGTTACGACTTGTAAATTCTGGTGTTAAAAAGTCACAAAAATTTGATTTTAGAGTAACAATGTAGGCAGGTGTCTAGTGGTTTATAGTATAGGAGGATTATTATGTCTCAAAGTATGTCTGTTAGTCCTGCTGCTGTTGGTGTTTCTTGTGCTGTTGCAGGTGCAGGATTGGGGTATGTTGCTGCCCCGGAAAAGTATTCATTAAAACAATTATTGACTCAAGAAGCCGATACTTTTGAAAAAACTATCCCGAAAGCAATTTTGGATAAGGCTTCTGACAAACAAAAAACTGCCTACAATTCTTTAGTTGAGGCAAGAAAGTCTGTGGCTGAAGCTTTAAAAAATAAAAAAGCTGATGAAAAGATTACAGAACTTGTTAAAAATGAAGACTTGAAAAATGCTTTCAAAGGTATGAAAAAGATGCTTCCGAAAGCAAAGGTCCAATCAATGGTTATAGGTGCTGCAGTTGCAGGAGTAATGGGCACCTTGCTGAAAATTATTTTTGGCAGAAGCAGCAGTCCTGCAGTAAGTTAATTAGTGGACCATAAATTTTTACCGGCCGGCAAATTTACAATATGTAACTGCCGGCTTTATTTTGTATATTATTAATAGTTAGAATATAAAGCTCTCAATATATATTCTTCAAGTGTTTTTTTGTCGCAGTTTTTAGTCTTCGGATCATTAATCATTATGTCAAAAGCATATTTTTTTCCGCTGCGTGATGATATGTAACCGGTTATAGCACTTACATCCGATAAAGTTCCTGTTTTAGCATGAATATTATTTTTAAAATAAAGCATTCTGTTTTGTAAAGTACCTTCACCCGCAGTTGGCAGCTGTTCTTCAAATATCAAAAAATATGGTTTTTGAGATATGTTTACAAGAAAGTCAGTCATAAATTCAGCAGTCATAATGTTGTTTTTTGAAACGCCGCTTCCATCAACGACTTTTATGTTGTCATTTTTTATACCTTCTTTTTCACAGTATGCATTAAGCATTTTTATTGAATTTTCTTGTGAACCGGTGTTGTTGACAAATTTAGCACCTGCTGCTTTAAATACAGTTTCTGCAACGAAGTTATTGCTATTTTTCAAAATTGCAGGTACTGCATATTTTATAGGTGTTTTTATTTCATCAACAAGATAAATGTTGTTGGATGGAAGTTTTTTCTGTTTAAAGCTTCCGTAGTAGTCAAATTTTTCTGCACGGATTGCCTCTTCCAGTCTTAGTATAAAATATCTTTTAGGATGATTTACAGGTATAGGCATAACAATCTGCTTAGCTACAGTTCCTTCTGCTGTAATAATATCGGGAGATATATAATTCTTACGG
>JBKUMA010000138.1:0-4911 GCA_046955055.1 Candidatus Gastranaerophilaceae bacterium | reverse complement strand
ATAATAATTATATGGAAGAAAATAAGAAGAGAAAAATAAGTATTATAGGCTCAACCGGTTCTATAGGAACCCAGGCCCTTGAAGTAATTGAAAAATTACAAGATAAATTTGAAATAATCGCACTTGCAGGCGGACGAAATGCAGAACTTTTAAAAAAACAAGCAGAAAAATTCAAACCAAAATACACCTGCTTAGGCGAAGAAGGTTTAGAAAAAATTTGTTCTGATAAAGAAAATGATATTATCTTAATGGCATGTTCAGGAAGAATAGGCTTAAGACCTACTTTGACCGCTATCAAAAACGGTATCGATATTGCACTTGCTAACAAAGAAACACTTGTTATGGCAGGTGACATAGTAATGGCAGAAGCTAAAAAATACGGAGTTAATATAATTCCTGTTGATAGTGAACACTGTGCAATCCACCAGTGTATCAAAGACATAAATCAAGTTGATAAACTTATCATTACTGCTTCAGGCGGCCCGTTTCTAAATAAATCTAAAGATGAAATGAAACAGGCAACAGTTGAGCAAACTCTTGCTCATCCGCGTTGGAACATGGGTAAAAAAATCACTGTAGACAGTGCAACTTTAATGAATAAAGGTTTAGAAATTATAGAAGCACACCACTTATTCGGTTTTGATTATGATGACATAGACGTTGTAATACACCCGCAAAGCATTGTGCATTCTGCAATTGAATACAAAGACGGCAGTGTAATAGCACAACTTGGACTTCCAAGTATGCATATTCCTATCCAGTATGCAATCACATATCCTGAAAGATTTGAAGGCATAAAATCAAAAAGTTTCAGTTTTGCACAAACAGCCAGACTGGATTTTATTGAACCTGACTATGAAAAATTCCCAACTGTAAAACTTGCATACAAAGCCGGAAAAATCGGTGGAACCGCAACAGTATGCTTAAACGCTGCTAATGAAGAGGCTGTATTTGCTTTCCTTGACGGCAAAATAAAATTATTTGACATATACGGAATAACAAAGAAAATATTTGATGAGCATGAAGTTATTCAAAACCCGACAATAGATGACATCTTTGCCATAGACAAAGATGTCAGAGAATTAACTAAAAATTATGTTAAAAATTTTAAATAGTTTTTAAACCTTACACCAAATTTTTTCGTATATTATCTATTTGATAGTATAATTTGTCAACATCCAAATTTTTATTTATATTTTGCAAACCTTCATAAAGAGTTTTAGCATTATATTCTAAATTTTTAACAGGGTCGCCTTTTTTATAGACTTCTTTGTTATATATTCCACCAATTCGACTATGCTTTATAATTTTTGAAATTTCTCCCTTTTCATCAAATTGAACAGAGTAACAAAAATACTTTATTTGAAACTCATAAGATACCTTGATATCTTTTAACATTTTACTTTTATCTCTGAAATTATATTCCATATATTCTTCTGCAGAACCTTCTATTTGTGAGGTTTGTGGTTTTCTAAAAATATGACCAGTTTCAGTAACACCATCTTCAGCATACTTAGTAATATTTATACTGCTGATATAGGATCCTCTTCCTGAATATCCATAATTTTCTTTTCTAAGTTCAGCCAAAGTCCCATTTTCTCTGATAGTTTTTATATATCCGTTGTAATCACAAATTTCATATCCAATCAGGTTGTTATTCTCATCAAAAACTTGTGTTTTTCCGTAGTCTTTTGAATTCTTATCTAATATATCTTTCTTTTTTATATGCCTTCCATCTTCATTTAAATATGTTACCCTATTTAACTGCTCACCATTAGGGGCATAATCAATTGTCTCTTTTTGAGCACGATACGGAAAATATTCTGTACGGTGCAAAAGCTTTCCGTCAGAATTAAAATCTGATGTTTCCAATATTCGGCCTATATCATCATATTTGTATCTTGTTTCCCACAATTTATTCCCGCTTTTATCAACATTAATAGTCTTCAATAACCTGGTACTGTTATTGTCTTTATAAACAAACCTTGCTTCTGAAAGAAAGTCTCCGCTTAAAGTTTCTTCAACCTTTCTTATTATTCTTTGTAAAGTTCCGTTGTTCAAGAATTCTTTTATAATCCTCTTATTTCCATTTTCAACAATATATTTTATAGGCATCACACTACCCATAAACGGAATAGCATATTTTTTTTGAATCAAACCAGACGCATTATTTTCATTTAACGAGGTTTGATAAACAAAAGATTTTTTGTTCTTATCAATATCATTTTTTTGTACGCTAAAATAACTTGATGCAATAGGACTTACCCTCATGTTTACACTCCTTTTATTTAATTTTAACCCCTACAAAATTTTTATCTATTTTAATTCAAACAAAAAACAAAACAAATAATAATTTATCCTACATTTCACAAAACTTAATATCTATAATATATCTAACGGGTCAACATCAACTGCAAGTTTTATGTCTTTTGGCATTATTATCTTATTTAAAAAAGATGATATAAATTGGTGACCTTTTTCGCCTAATTTATTTTTTATAATTATTTGAAAACGATACTGGCTATTAATTCTTTCTATTACACAAGGAGTTGGGCCCAAAACTTCAAGCCGCTCAGTTATCCCGTATTTTTTATCCACTTCGTCGGTAATCTTACCATTTGCCATACTCTTGTCAGTCGCTACGCTCCCGTATTTTTCAATCATTGTACACATTCTTAATGCAATTTCCTGTGCTGATTTTTCGGCTCTAAAATTATTCATAGAACTGATAATCAGTCTGATAATTTGACTGAAAGGCGGATAATCAAATTCTTGACGGGCAGCAATTTCTGTAGAGAAAAATTCACCGTAGTTTTGAGATTTGGCACTCTCTAAAGCGTAAAAATCAGGGTTGTATGTCTGGAATAACACAGAACCTGCAAACTCACCGCGTCCAGCACGTCCTGCAACCTGTGTCAAAAGTTGAAAACCTCGTTCACTTGCCCTAAAATCAGGCAGGTTAAAACTTGCATCTGCTGATATTACACCTACCAGAGTTACATTAGGGTTATCAAGTCCTTTTGCAATCATCTGTGTACCGACTAAAATATCAATATCACCTTTTTGAAAGCGTTCAAGAAGTCTTATGTGTTCACCTTTTCTTACAAGAATATCACTGTCAATTCTTTCAACATTTTTTTCAGGAAACAATTCTTTGATATACTGTTCAATTTTTTGTGTACCTGTACCGCTGTTTCTCAAGGCATCAGAACCGCATTCCGGACAAAAATCCGGAAAATATGATATATGGTTACAGTAATGACATTTTAACTGCTGGTCTTTGGCATGCCAAATCATTGGAATTGCACAATTCGGGCATTCTATAACATGTCCGCATGCCTGACATTGAGTATAGGTTGAAAACCCGCGTCGGTTAATTAATAAAATTACCTGCTGACCTTTTTCAAGAGTTTCTTTAATTTCAGTCTGCATAGGCATTGAAATAACATTTTTGTACGCAGCACGCCCATGGTCTTGCATATTAATAACAGTAACAGGCGGTACTTTTGCATTATTGTATCTGTTTTTTAATTCAAACAAACAATCAGTATTCACAGCCCTATAATAAGATGAAATATCAGGAGTTGCAGAACCTAAAAGAAGCGGACAGTTATGAAATTCCGCAAGTTTTTTGGCTACAATTCTTGCATCATATCTTGGTGCAGGACTGGTTTGCTTATATGCCCCTTCGTGCTCCTCATCAATAATAATTAAACCGATGTTTTTTAAAGGTGCAAAAACAGCAGAACGAGCACCGGCAAGTATTTTAATTTCATCTTTGTATAACTTTTGCCAAACATCATATCTTTCGCCGTCAGAAATACTGCTATGCCAGATTGCAACATCTTCTGTACCAAACTTTTTGGCAAGCCGCTTTGTTAACTGCGAAGCAAGAGCAATTTCAGGGGCAAGGAAAAGAACATTTTTTCCTTGTTTTATGCAATCATCAATAAGTTTGAAATAAACTTCAGTTTTTCCTGATGCGGTAACTCCATGCAATAAAATTTGCGAGGTCGGAATTTCTTTAATTTTTTTAGAAATCCCTTCATAAACACTTTTTTGCTCACCTGATAATTCATACAAATCCTCTTTTTCAGAAATTCTCAAAATATCAAGCGGATTTCTGTATAATTCTTCCTGAGTTAGTTTAATACATCCTAAATCTTCCAATTTTTTTATTGTGGCACGAGTAGTTTTTGCCATTTTTTCAAAAATTATAAGTGGCGTTTTGCCCATATCTTTCAGCAATTCAAGCACTTGAATTTGTCTTTTGGTAGCGTTATCAAAAGTAACAAACTCAATTGCAAATTCTGTCTTAGAAGCCTTTTCTATAAGCTTCATCGGAATAGCCGCGTTCAAAACGGTAACTAAGTCACAGCAATAATAATTAGCAACCCATTCCAAAAGTTTTAAATAATCGATAGAAAAAAGCGGGGTTTCATCCAAGATTTTGTTAATCTTTTTTGCACGAATTTCTTCGGGCAGATAGTCTGAAAACCCCACACAAAATGCATTAATAAGCCCTTGTCTCCCAAACGGAACAAGTATTGCCTGGCCGATTTGGATTTTGTCTTTCATTTCCTCAGGAATTAAATAACTAAAAGTTTTAACCCCGAGTCCTTTGATATTAACAAGTGCAAGAGCATATTTCACAGCGAAGCCTTTCTATTCAGCATCAGCCATAAATTCTTTTTTAGCTTCTTGAATAGCTTCTTCCAACAAATCCAATTGTTCAGGAGCAAAAGTTACACCTTTTTTTGTAGGAAGCCAGGTTGCCCCTTCATCAGTTGTATAAAATATTCTCATATTCAAATAACTTCTGCCTTTGTATTCACTTACAGAAATTTGTAATTGTTCAGTGTCGCTTCTTTCAATAGTAGCCAAAATTTTAGCATCTGCCATATCTTCTTC
>JBKUMA010000137.1:0-4957 GCA_046955055.1 Candidatus Gastranaerophilaceae bacterium | reverse complement strand
CATTTATGTAATCATTATAAATCAAAATAATTAAATCACCAGTTTTAAATGATTTGTTATCAATCGGCATTCCATGAATTATCTTTTCGTGTTCTTCTTCTGTTATATTAACTTTCGGCAAATCAAGCATCTTTAGCGGATTGATAAGATTTTGCTCAACTTTTTCCATACAGTCAAATTCTTCTAAGTTAATAGAGCTTCCAACAAGAAACTTTCCGGCTTGAGTTCTGATAAGCTTAATCAAATAGCCACCGCTGCCCAAATTCTGACCTAAATCATGTGTAATAGAACGAATGTATGTTCCTTTTGAACATTTAATCAAAATATCAGCAGTCTGATTATTTTCATCAAAATTCTTTAATTCAATTTTCTCTATAGTGACTTTTCTTGGTTGAATCTGAACTTCTTGTCCTTGTCTGGCATAATCATATAATTTTTTACCATTAACTTTGATTGCAGAATAAATCGGCGGAATTTGCGAAATTTCGCCCTCAAAAGTTTTCAAAGCCTCAGCAATCTCATCTTCCGTAACTTTTTTATCATATGTTTGAGTAACTTCGCCTTCTAAATCATAAGTTGTTGTACTTTTACCAAATTGAACGAAAGCAAGATACTCTTTATCATCATCTAAATATTCAATAAGTCTTGTAGACTTACCTATACAAACAGGCAAAACGCCTTCGGCAAACGGGTCGAGAGTGCCGGTATGCCCTATTTGTTTGATTTTCGTAACACGCCTCATGCGTGATACTACATCATGAGAAGTTATCCCTGCGGGTTTATAAACATTTAGAAAACCCATTAACATGGCTTATTAAAGCTCTCCTCTTGAAATTTTATCAATAAGTTCTGTAACTCTGGAACCTTGTTCAATAGAATCGCTGTAGACAAACTTTAATTCCGGAGTAAGTCTTAGTCTAATCCTTTTACCGACTTCATATCTAATCTTAGGCGTAGAACGTTCCATAACTTCTTTTGTCTTTTCAACCTGTTCAGGAGAGCCCAATACACTGTATATAACTTTAGCAAAAGAGTTGTCGTGAGATACTTCAACATCTATAATTGACACCACACCGGCAAGTCCTCTGATTTCTTTACGTAAAATATCAGATATATCTCTCATTAATTCTTTTCTTACACGTTCGTTTCTAAGACTCATAATAATCTCCTTAATAAAGTAATTATACCATAAATAAACAAAAAATTAATAAACTAAAAGGTAATATTATATTGACAAAAATTGCAAAATGAGAAATAATAAATATTAATAATTAGTTTAACAAAAAGGAGAAATTATATGTTTTATAATGAAGATTTAAGGTTTGCCCCCCCCCCGAGAGTAATGTAACTAATAAAAAACATTCGGATTTTATTCATAATACCGCATTCACTCTATCAGAAGTTTTAATAACTCTTGGAATTATAGGAGTAGTTGCTGCAATTACATTACCTGCTATAACTGCAAATACTAGATAAAAAGAGTATTCCGTAAAACTCAAAAGATATTACAGCAATATGCAGCAAGCAATAATACTTTCTTCAACCCAAAACGAAGAATCTAAGTATTGGACAAAACCATCAAACAATGCCGATGAACTTGAAAAATTCTGGCAAACATATTTTAACCCATTTTTCAATAATATTATAAAAACTAAAAAAGTAGTTGACAGTGGGTGGAGAGACCAATATTACATATATTTTTCTGACGGTTCCTGTATGTACTTTACCAGCAGTGGTGCATTAGATATAACGTATGATGTAAATTGTTTTGATAAATCACAAAATATAATTGGAAAAGACATGTACATATTCCTATTTAATAACGGTAAGTTTACTCCTTACAACTGGCTAGGAGATATTGCATCAATAGAACCAAATGATGGTGGCGGAAAATATTCCACAGACCTGAATGATAGGAATAATGTATTAAGATTATGTAAAAGAGATGCCTCTTTTTGCACACAATTACTCCAGCTTGATAACTGGGAATACAAAGCTGACTATCCTAAAAAATTATAAAGACAAGCGTTCAACTTCTTCGGTTGTTGAAACTTCAATGATATCACCAACTTCAATATCGTTGAATTTAGCAAAAGAAATACCGCATTCAAAGCCTTGTGCAACTTCTTTTACGTCATCTTTGAAACGTTTTAACTGGTCGATTGCACCTCTGAATATTTCTTTACCGTCACGAAGAAGAACAGCGTCCTTACTTCTTACAATTTTACCTTCAGTAACATAACAGCCGGCTATTCTGGTTGTTTTACCAACTGTAAATACCTGACGAACTTCTGCTTTACCAAGTTCAACTTCTTTGATTTCAGGTTCAAGCAATGATAACATTGTCTTTTCAATATCTTCTAAAATTTGATAAATAATATCATATTTTTTAATTGTTACGCCTTCTTTTTCTGCAGCTGCAAGTGCGTTAGAATCTTCTTTAACAGTAAATCCTAAAATTAATGCACCGGATGCAGACGCTAACATAACATCTGCTTCTGATATGTCACCCACACCAACGTGGATAATTTTTGTAGTAATTTGTTTAGATTCCAACTGTGCAATTGCTTGTGATACAGCTTCTGCAGAACCATGAGTGTTTGCCTTGATAATCAAATTCAATTGAGGAATATCTTCATCCCCAGCAACTGCTTCACGTCTGATGTGAGCAGGAAGCATAGCATCCAATCTCTTATTACGTTCTTTTTCTTTACGTTTATCGATAATTGTTTTCATTTCTTTTTCGTTTTTAACTACTTCGAAATAATCACCTGCTTGAGGAACTTCTGTCAAACCTAAAATTTCAACCGGAGTAGAAGGCTCTGCTTTTTGAATTCTTTCACCAGAATCGGAAAGTAATGCTCTTACACGACCACAAGCCGTACCAACAACTATACAATTACCTACACGCAAAGTGCCGTTTTGAACAAGCAATGTAGCAACAGGGCCTTTACCTTTATCAAGGTTTGCTTCAATAACAACACCTGAAGCTTCAGCTTTAGGATTAGCTTTTAAATCAGCCATATCAGCAACAAGCAGAATGTATTCAAGCAATTCATCAAGACCTGTTCCTTGTAATGCGGAAACTTTTACCGTAATAGTATCACCGCCCCATTCTTCAGGGACAAGGCCGTGTTCTGTAAGCTGTTGTAAAATTCTGTCAGGATTTGCACTAGGCTTGTCAATCTTGTTAACTGCAACAATTATAGGGACTTCTGCAGCCTTAGCGTGATTGATAGCTTCAATTGTTTGAGGCATTATACCGTCATCAGCCGCAACAACCAAAATAGCAATATCTGTTGCTTTTGCACCACGGGCTCTCATTTCGGTAAACGCTTCGTGACCAGGTGTATCGACAAATACGATTTTTTTATCTTTTGAATTATCATCCAGGTATACAGTATAAGCACCAATAGATTGTGTTATACCGCCGACTTCGGTTGCAACAATTTTATGTTTTGAAGCACGTATGCTGTCTAATAAGGTTGTTTTACCGTGGTCAACGTGACCCATAATACTTACAACAGGAGCACGTTTTTTAAGTAATTTTTTATCAGTTTCTGAAAGAGCCTTAACCTTTTGTTCTTTTTCCAATTCTTCTTCCAAAAAGGCTTCTAAATCTTCTTCAAGAACTTCCAATTCATACTCTTCACAAATCTTTTTAATAACATCAACATCTATAAGCTGGTTAACAGTCGCCATTATTCCTTGGAACATAAGGAATTTAACAATTTCTGCAGGAGTTTTTTGAATTTTTTCGGCTAACTCGCTGATAGTCATTGCCTGGTTTACGACTAATTGTTTTACTTCTAAAACTTCTTCCTCTTTATGAGAACGTTTTTTATGCTTTTGTGCTGCAGCCTTTTCTAAAGATATTCTTTCTTGTTCTTCTTTTTTAGAATTGAAATCTTTGGCTTTTTTCTTAACTTCAGGACCCGTACGTTTTCTTGAAGGACCTTTATTATCATAAATTTCTTGAGAAATTATAGTTCTTTGTATTGGTTTTCTCTCACCTGATTGAGGAGCCTTGTTATCATTAGGGCGTCTTTGTCCTTGCGGTCTATCGCCTTGCTGTCCTCTTGCCGGAAAAGGTCTTCTTTCACCTTGAGGTCTGTCCCCTCTATCTTGACGTGGCGGGAATTTTCTTCCTTCACCTGAATTATTATCTCTGTTAAATGGTCTGCGTTCTCCCTGCGGACGTTCACCCCTGCCTGGTCTTTCAGGTCTGCTCTCTGTGTGCTGAGGTTTTTGAGGAGCACGTCTAACAATTTCTAATCGACTTTGCGGTTTAACAACTTCTATTTGCGGTCTGGACGGTTTTTCAATAACAGAAGTTTTCTTTTCTTCCGCTTTCTTCTCTTCAACTTTTACCTCAGGTTCAGCAGTTTTAGCTTTTTTAACTACAAACGCTTTAGGCTTTTTAACTTCTTTTACACCACCCGCGTTAATAAAATCTTTTAAACGCTTTACCTGGTCTAGAGTAACAGTACTTGAATGAGTTTTGCCTGTTATTGAAATCTGGGCAAACTTTTCTATGACTTCTTTACTGGTAAGCCCAAGTTCTTTTGCTAATTCATTGATTCTTATTGTTTCAAAACTCATTTAGTAATTTTCCTTTCAGTTCTTCAGAAATATTTGCTCTTAGTGCTTTCTGAAGTTTATTTTTTTTTAAAGCAGCTTCTATACAAGATTTATTATAGCAGAGATATACAGATCTGCCAAATATTTTGGAGTCAGGGTTCAAAACAACGTCGCCGTGCAGATTTTCCTTAGTGATTTTTATTAATTCATCTCTGTTTTTAAGTTTTCCGCATCCGACACATTTTCGTTCTGTCACCGTAACCTCAATTCACTTCTGCAAGTTTTTCCAACTTCAATTTTTGATCGTGTTCTATAAGCAAATTAATTAAATCTTCCAAATCACCATCAATAACAGTCCACACGTTCAAGTTCTGAT
>JBKUMA010000136.1:0-4991 GCA_046955055.1 Candidatus Gastranaerophilaceae bacterium | reverse complement strand
AAAAATTATTTTTGTAGGAGGGCACATGGCTAAAGATTGCAGTTTTGATGTTGTTTCAGAATTCGATAAACAAGAGCTTTTGAATGCTGTGGATCAAGTAAAAAGAGATATTGTATCGCGTTTCGATTTGAAAGATTCTGGTTCTTCTGTTGAATTGGAAGGCGATAAGGCTATTACAATAACAACTTGTGATGAAATGAAGTTGAGAAATATTTATGATATCCTTCAATCAAAATTATCTAAAAGAAATTTGAGTATTAGAATTCTTGACCCTCAACCTATAGAAAATGCCTTAGGCGGTAAAGTCAGACGGGTGTTTAACCTTAGAAAAGGTTTGACTCAGGAATTGGCTAAGAAGATTGTACAAGATATTAAAGAAAGCAAAAAGAAAGTTCAAGCTTCTATTCAGGGTGATCAGGTAAGAGTTTCAGGAAAAGATAAAGATGATTTGCAGGAAATCATAAAACTTCTTAGAGGAAATGAAGATAAATATGATTATCCTTTGCAGTTCACAAATTACAGATAAAAAAAAGAGGAGTTTTAAAACTCCTCTTTTTTAATGTTCAATTATTTTGTTGTTATCATCGACTATTACTATAGTTGGCTTGAAACCATCGATTTCTTCAGGGCTAAATATCCCGTAAGAAACTATTATAACTTTATCTCCTGGCTGAACTTTTCTTGCTGCAGCACCGTTTAAACAAATAGTTCCAGAATCGGCTTCTCCTTTTATAACGTAAGTTTGAAATCTTTCACCGTTATTAACATCTAAAATTTCAACTTTTTGCCATTCTTTAATTTTTGAAGCTTTCATTAAAGTTTCGTCAATTGTGATAGAGCCTACGTAGTTTAAGTTAGCATCTGTAACAGTAGCTCTATGTATTTTTGAACTTAAAAATTCTTGTAGCATTTTTTTATCCTTTTTGACAGTTTTGTATAAACCTACTTTGTTTTGGTTAAATGTATTCTCGCTAGAATATTTTAAATCAAACATACTTAAAAATCAAAGCAGGTTTTTTATTAAACAGAAAAAAGATGCAGCCTTTCGGTTACACCTTCTTCTTGTTTATTTAATGTTTGCCTCATTATATATTTTGTCTGTAAATTTTATTTGTGTAGTTTTCAATGAATGGAGTATCAACTTCAAATACGTGAATTCTTGCAGGACCTATATCGGCACGAATTTCGTTATTTGCAGCCTGGATTACACTTTCAGTTCCATAAGAAGGAAGCAGGTTAACCAAATCTTGAGTCGCTCTTAATGTAGGAACTTTAATTTTGCAGGCAACTGCACGGTCTACATTTTTATTTGCAATAACTACAAGCGTTTTGCCGTTATAATGTCTTGCATATGCGATAATTTGGTCGTTTTTGTCGCCTTCTTTATTTAATTCAATGAAAGTTCCTTTGTTAATTACATTTTTGTATTTGTCTTTTAAATCAAATGAACTTTTCATGAATTTACCTATTTCAGGTTCTTTACCGCCGGGTTTTCTTGAGAAGTTAAATATATCCAATCTGCCTCTGTGAACAGTCATTTCATGGTTATCTGTTTGAGTGACAGGATTATATTTATCTTCGTAAGGGTAAGCATAATAATCTCCTGTTTGATAGCCGTCTACAATATACGGATTCAACATAGGCAATGTAGCTTGAAGTCCCATTGTTAAGTTACAGTAATCAGCACCGCCATGATACATTGGAGAAATGTCATCGTGAGTTGCAAATGAGCCAATTAATGACTTGCCTTTCGGTAATCTGTATGACATATCCAGCTGTTCTTTAACGTAATCCATGAATGTTGACGCTGTAGTCCATTCGTGGAAAATGTGGTACTGACCATAAATCATATCAAAGCCTGATCTTAATGAATCTTCAGGTCTATCATGAGGCATATTTGCCTGAGGAGAAGCATCTTCATATGTATAAGTTTCTGCAAGCCAGCCAAATTCAGGGTCTCTCATATGTGAATAAGGAATAATTACATCCCAAAACTCTACAGGTTTAGCCCTTGCTACGTCTGCTCTAATACCGTCTATTCCTAAATCTATACACATATCAACATATTCTTTGTGTAATTCTAATAATTTAGGGTTTAATGTTCTCTTACCTTCGTCTTCCCAAGGTTGAAACATTCTGATATCGTTCCATCCTTGCGGAGTTTTGGCAAGTCCATCACGTTCTTTCGCCATCAGTTCAGGTTTTTCAAGGAACAAGTCATATGATGCACAACTTGGAAGGTCAAGCATAACTTTAATGTTGCGTTTATGACATTCGTCAATAAATGCTTTGAATTGTTCTTTATCACTTCTCGGGTCATTCGGGTCGATTAAGTTAGGGTCAATTCCTAATAAATCTTTCGGTGAATATAAAGAGCCTGCTGTTCCCATAGCTTTCATTTTACCTGGCTCATGAATCGGTAAAATGTGTAATGTGTTAAAACCTTGGGCTTTAACTTCATCAAGTCTGTCTATTGCATTTAAAAATGTACCTTTTTGTTCATTTCCGTCTATGAATTCATTGCCGTTTAAATCCTTTGCATTAAAAGTTCTAGGGATTATTGCAAGAATTTTAGCTTCGTTTCTGTTAAAAAGTGTTTTTAAATTGTTATGATAATTAACAGGAGCTGTATTTTTAGTATCTTTAACCTTAGCTGCATTTATCATAGCAAGATTATTTAAATATGCAGATATTAAGCCGGATCCTGATGATTTAACAGCAACACTATTAACCTGTGCAGATTTTGCTTCTGCATTGTTTTTTTGAATTGTATTCAATTTTATAGCAAGTAAATTTGTTGTGTTAATCATCTTAGTTACTACCTTTTTGTTGTTGAATTCTTTGCGGAGTCTTCATCTTGCCGAAGAAGAATTGAGCAATTACTGTTGCACTCAAAAGACCTATTCCAAATCCGCCAAACATTTTTAACCATTTTTTAGAGTTAAATATTTGTTTTACTGCTTTAGAAGCCATTTCATCAGGAACAGCACCTAAAATATTTGCTCTTTCATTTGCTGAAGATTTAAATGTTTGTCCCCAAACTTTGTGATTTGGTTTTACAAAATAATCATCTTTTCCTATATAATTTATAAAGTCAGATCTGTATCTATTGAAATCTTCAAGCATTCCGTGTCGTCTTAATATAGTTTCTGTTTCACCATGAATTGGATTTTCAAATACTAATTTCATTGACTCATCAAAGAATTCAGGGTTATGAGGAATATCAACTCTTGCAACTCCCTCTTTGCCTAAGTATTTCGGTTTGAATTTACCGTTTTCAACTTCAATTTGTGTTCTATCTGACACATCTGTCGGATTAGGATTACGTTTATAATAGAATTTTGTTGCAAAATCTGATGCGTGACCTTTTAAAGTCATTAACTTCATAACTTCAACTATTTCTTCTTTTAATTCACGATTCATATTTGCGTGGAGTGCAGGAATATTTGTCAGCGTAGCTATACGTCTGTTATAATCCATCATACATAAAAATCTTTTGAAGGTATTTTTCATATTAAATATTCTTTGATGGAAATATTCAAGCTGGATATTTCTTAATGAACCGTTAGGCTTTCTTACTAATTGTCCGTTTTCCCAAACTTCTTTACCGATTAAAGCTTCAATAGTTTTCGGCATATTTCTATCACTTGATTGAAGTTTAGAAGCTATGTCGTTGAAAGCATTATTAACTAATTTATCATATCTGTTTGTAACATCACTAGGTTTGATGACTGTATCTAAATGAGCCATACGTTTAACAAGTTCTGTCACAAAATTATTGTAATCTTGAGTATTTGCACAAATTTTTTCAATTTTTGTCTGCATTAAGTCTGCAACCAGTTCTCTATCGAGTCGTATTTTTGAAATTTCGTCAGGAGTGAAATTCATAAGTTTTATGATTTGATTTACAGACTCATTAAAGTAATTTGCACCTGCTGTTTCAGGAGCAGCACCTGCTTTCAAGTAAGCGTATTTATCAAAAAGTCCGATTTTTGAATTAAAGTCAGTAAAGATATTTGCTAAATCTTTTACGATAGCTTGTGCTTTACCGTCTAATTTTGCATTTCTTACCGTTTTCAGACCTTTTGCAATAGGGTTTACGTCAGCTTCAGGAGCTATAACTAGTCCGCTTACAATATCTTTAATGTTTTCAATTGCTTCAGGTGTGTAACCTGTTAACTTATCTGCATTTTTACTAATACGGCGTGATAAAAGTGTTAAAATATTTGGAATATCATTTGTGCTAATTTTAGCATCTTTTTTCATGTAACCGAATTTTTCAAATAATTTATTTAATTGTTCTTCATTAGGTATAATACTTTCGATTTCTTTTTCTGTTAGAGATGAAAGTTTTAAAGAATTATTTATGTTTTCAATTATATTTCTGATTGATGCTTGTTTGATGGTATATTCGTCAGTGAAGATTTTTGCTTTTAGGTCTTCTTTTATGGCTTGTGCCGTATTTAAATCAAAATCCTCTGTCAAATATTCAGCAAGTTCATTAAATACTTTTTCAGTTAAAGGTTTGTCACTATTAAGTTCAAGTAATCTATTCAGTTTGTTAATAGAAGTTTCATCTCTAAAATTACCGTATTTTGAATCTGCATTTTCAAGAAGCTTATCAGCTTTTGCATTGTAATATTTGTCTTGAAGTTTTTCTAACGGTTTTTCAAGGCCGTTACATATTAAAGCACTCATAACAGGTGTTGCAAATCCTGCAGTCAACATCCATAATGTGTTGTTTTGTACTGCGATTTTTTTCATTTTTTCCTGAATGAATTCACGTCTGTTTGGAATATCTCTTGGAACGCCTAATCTGTCGCCAATTCTATTGATTTTATCATCATTGTATAAATCCCAAGGCAGGAATTGAGGATCCAAATAGAATGGTTTCTTTCTTCCGAAGCTGTCTTCATATTGCTGGTCAACATTTACGCCATGAATAAGTTTTGCAGGAAGCTGTATTCCTAATTTTTTCCACAATACCATAG
>JBKUMA010000135.1:0-4992 GCA_046955055.1 Candidatus Gastranaerophilaceae bacterium | reverse complement strand
TACCTGCACTATCTTCCGCTTGTACCTGACTCGCAATGGTTGCATAATCCGGTTTGATATTTAAAGTTACATAACCGTCTGGACTGATAAATGGAGTTATGCCGACTTTAATACCTGCTTCACTACCAATATTATAAGTTCTTGTTGTAAAGTTTCCACCACCTGATGCTGTCATTTCAGATTCAGTACTTTCAATATAATCAGATGTTAAATCGATTGTTGACTCTTGACCGTTTGTAATTATGATACGCGGGTTAGCAACAACTCTACCTTTATTATTTTCAATAAGGTAGTTGATAGCCCAAGCAACTGTTAACGGACCAGAACCTTTTTTTACATCATAAAGTTTTTTAGGAGTGTCACCTGAATAATCCCAGAATTCATAACCGTCACCTGACAAGAACATAGGGCTGATAGGGTTAGACTTAGTTCCGCCGCCGCCTGTAAAGCTTGCTGAGAAGAATGAACTAAACATTGTCCATTGGTTATCAAAAGTTTTTGAACCTTCTTCGTTCAATTCAAGTATAGATACTTCTAGATATGCTTGAGGCTGTTTTTTATCATTTTGATTAATAAATTCTTTAATCATTTCCACTTGTTGTTCAGAACCGCCTATTACACTGACTGTACCTAACTGTGTAACATATGAAACAGACAAGTTTTGCAATCCTAAAGATTCAACATTTGAACCGGACATAGGACCGCCAACTGTACAAGCAACAGTACTTTCATTCAAAGCAATAGCACCACTGCCGCCATCAGCTGCAAATCCGGTAACTATACCTGCTGCACCACCTGTAGGAGCACCTGCCGGAGCAGCACCTCCGCCGCCACCGCCTGATGAGCTGCCGCCAGAACCAGAAGTTGCTGGCATTAGCAAGTTACATACCATATTTGCCATCTCAGCTGGTGTTGTATGGTTTACTTTAAATGTTGTTGTAGTCGGTTTTTTGTCAAATTTTTCCACAACTTTTTTAGCTATGGCTACATCGTTTTTAGTACCGAATATCAAGATTTCGTTAGTAGACGGGTTTGTTACCGCTACGTCACTTCCAGAAAAACCGGGCTTATGAATACCATAAATATTTTTATTTAAAAAATTTGCTAATGTTGAAGCATCAATATATTTCACAGGAATTAATGTCATTTCTTGCTTAGACATGTTGAATCCTTCAGTTCCTGCTTTTGCTATGATAATTGTGTTTCCGTCAACAACATAGTTCAAATCAGTAATTTCCAGAACCATTTCAAAAGCTGAATTTAAAGGTACATCAACCAAATCCAGAGTTACTTTTCCATCAACTGATGAGTGGAAGATAATATTCATGCCAGCCTTATCAGCAAACATTCTCAAAACCTGCTTTACATCAGAATCGCGTAAGCTCAAGCTTACAGGAATATTTTTCTTTGTAAAACTGACATCACCCCTAAGCTGCAAACTAGTTTCAGCATTCAAAGGTCTCAAATCAGGTTTTTGCTCCATTCCGTATCTGACTACACCTACATCTTCCATAGCAATAGCAGTTGTTAATAGTGTGTTTGAAAAAGAAAACACTGTTAACATTAAACTTGCTATAATCTTGTTTGTGATTTTATTATTCATATCTACTCCCGGTTATTATTTCCTTTTGTTAGCCACATTTCTTGAACCGCCGAATTTGCCTTCAAGATTTGCAACATTGTTATAGTTAATTCCATCACCAGTAAATAACTGGCCTACACCTGCTTTATAAACGTTATTACCAAGCTGTACTGTTACATTGTCAGGACTGATTGATAACACTTTGTAATTGCTTATAATATCACCTGATCTAACCAAATGATCTGCTCCGCCGATATTTAAAATAGCGGAAGGATTGAATTTATCATACATAATGCCTGAAACTTTAGTTTTTATAACATTTACCGCGTCTATATCTTCTGTAATCATTTCAGGTGGCGGCAATATATAGTTTGGAGCCTTTGCTTTAGCCTGAGCTGCTGCGACCTCTGCTGCAGGCAAAAACGGATCAGCTCTTCCTGTATCTTCAACAGACATTGTTACCATTCTATTTAAACCGTCTTGGTTTGCCACTATTGAAACATCTTCATTTTCGTCACCAGCAATAGCAGCATTAACACCGTCATTGCCAACTTTTACAGAATCTTTCGTTTCTATATTTTCAGTCGGTATATTCATTAAGTCTTCTGCTTGACTGTTATCCGCTTGATTTGTAGTACAACCGGTTGTGTTAATCATTATTACAGCCAAAAATAATACAACAAGACCTACTCCAATCTTCTTATTTAAGCTCCAGAAGCGGTCTTTGACATCTTCTTCATAAAATCTATCTATAAAATTTTTAATCACTTGCCACCTATTTCTACTCTGCTTCGTATTAATTATAATAAAATGTGGGATTTATCGTATCGATTATTTAGTGTATTTAATTCATTTTTTGAACTAAATATCAAAAAACTCACAATAGTATTAACTGTCATTTTACCATATTATTTAAAGTGTGGCAAAAACGTCAAAAGTGTTAAGAGTTTTTAAATTTTAATTACTGAAAATTATTAGTAATAGTGTAAATATACTCTAATATTTGTGCAAAATAATGTAAATTTGAATTGCCGTTGAGAACAAAATCTGCTTCTTTACGATTAGGAATTACATACTTTTCGCCTGCATTTAACAGGTAATTCCATTGTTTTAAAGCATTTTCATAATTTTGATTTCTTTCTTCACATGCACGCTTAATAAATCTTTCTTTTCTAACTGAATTATCAGCTTCAATGTAAATTTTTACGTCAAAAACATCTTTAATATCTTCATATAAAGTTGCAATACCTTCAACAACGATAATTTTTTCAGAATGAACGTCAAAAGCGTTTGGTAAAGAAACTCCTGTGCCGTTAGGCAAATACATTGGAGCTTTTATATCAAGACCTTCTGATAAATCAATTAAATCATTTTTTAATGTGGTAAGCTGAAAACTTTTAGGGGAATCTATATCATATCCGTGAGCGATTAACTCATCAAAACTTCCGTATTTTTTTATTAGAGCAGAAATATCGTTAAAATAATTGTCGGTACTTAAAACTGTAACAGGCATAGACATTTGTTCAATAACATTTTTTATTTCTCTGCAAATCGTAGATTTCCCTGAGGCCGACTCGCCTGTAATTCCTATTAAAAACCTTTTAGTTGGATTATTAATCAAACGCTTTGAGAAATTCGCTATAAAATTGGGGTTAATCTCAACAAAAATAGGTGAAGGACACTTTTTATCGTAAGCTAATATCTGCTTAAATTTTGTCTGCAAATAAAATGCTAAAAGTTCACGACCTGTCTTACAGTTAAAATCCGGTTTTAGAATTTTATCTGAAGAGTTCAATTCTTTTTCAATTAATAATTGCATTATATCTTCCATAATTCTTTACTTTAAAAAATAAAGTATGGAATATATAATACACAAGAAAAAAAAATTTTGCTACCCCATGAAAAAATATTTATTAATTATAAAGGTAATTTGCGAAAAAATTTTCTTGTTATATAATTAGTTCATTAAAGGAGAGATTGTTATGGAAACATTAGCAAAAAATGAGGGATTAATTACAAAAATCATAGGACCCGTAATTGACGTAGAGTTTCAATCAGGAGAATTGCCTGAAATTTATACAGCTTTAAAAATACAAAACGAAGACGGTACAACTGTTACTGCTGAAGTTCAGCAAATGCTTGGTTCTAATAAAGTTAGAACTGTTGCAATGAACTCAACTGACGGCTTAAAAAGAGGAATGAAGGTTATTAACACAAATGAACCTATTAAAATTCCTGTAGGAAAACCTGTACTAGGCAGAATTCTTAACGTAGTAGGTGAAGCTGTAGATGAAATGGGACCTATTGAAACAGATACTTACTTACCAATTCACAGAGAATCTCCAAAATTAGTAGACCAAAATACTAATATTGAAATCCTTGAAACAGGTATCAAAGCTATCGATTTATTACAGCCTTATCAAAAAGGTGGAAAAATCGGTCTTTTTGGCGGTGCCGGTGTTGGTAAAACAGTTTTAATCCAAGAATTAATCCACAACATTGCAATGGCACATAACGGTGTTTCTGTTTTTGGCGGTGTTGGTGAAAGAACACGTGAAGGAAATGACCTTTGGAACGAGTTTAAAGAAAGCGGCGTTCTTGATAAAGTTGCACTGATTTACGGTCAAATGAACGAACCACCTGGAGCAAGAATGAGAGTAGGACTTTCTGCACTTACTGCTGCGGAATATTTCAGAGATTATTCTAAACAAGACGTATTGTTATTTATCGATAACATTTTCAGATTTACTCAAGCAGGTTCAGAAGTATCAGCACTTTTAGGGCGTATGCCTTCAGCAGTAGGTTATCAGCCTACACTTGCTAACGAAATGGGTGAACTTCAAGAAAGAATTACATCTACAAAAGATGGTTCTATCACTTCTGTTCAAGCTATTTACGTTCCGGCCGATGACTTGACTGACCCGGCTCCTGCAACAACATTCTCTCACCTTGATGCTTCAACAGTATTGTCAAGACAAATTGCAGCTTTGGGTATTTATCCTGCAGTTGACCCGCTTGAATCAAGTTCAAGAGTATTAGATCCAAACATTATAGGCGAAGAACATTACAGTATTACCAGACAAGTATTGGAAATTCTTCAAAAATATAAAGAATTACAAGATATCATTGCAATTCTTGGTATGGATGAATTATCAGAAGAAGATAAAGAAACTGTTAACAGAGCTCGTAAAATTCAAAGATTTTTGTCACAACCGTTCTTTGTTGCAGAACAGTTCTCAGGTATACCGGGCAAATATGTAAAACTTGAAGATACTATCAAAGGCTTTAAAGAAATTATAGAAGGTAAACATGATGATTTACCAGAACAAGCTTTTTACATGGTTGGTACTATAGAAGAAGCGGTTGAAAAAGCTAAGCGGATTGCGAGCTAAGAACGAAACATCTTATTC
>JBKUMA010000134.1:0-5017 GCA_046955055.1 Candidatus Gastranaerophilaceae bacterium | reverse complement strand
AGGTGCATTTTTTCCTGTTGGTGTTTTATAGCTGGTAGAAAAACAATATTTTGAATTCCACTGAGCATCGCCTGTACAAGTTTTTATAACACCGTCAATATATGGCAATATTATTTGCGTCATTTCTTCATCTCTGCCATCAAACCCATAGTACTCATGATTTACCGGCCAATTATAAACAGGACCGTACTCTGCAATTGCATGCTTAACAGCTTGATCAAGAGTATAATATGCCTTTCTAGCCTTAGAAATATATACCTTTTCTTGATAATTTGCAATCAAATTGGGAAGAGTTAATGCTGCAACAACACCTATTATGCCAAGAGTTATCAATACCTCAGCAAGAGTGAATGCGGTCTTGTCATTGTGAAACGATGGTCGCAACAATTCAGCTTTTGAATTATTATTAATAACGTGATACATCATATCACTATTATAACATTTTTTATATATTTTACAAGGGGTTGAAAACCCGCTTAGGAGCCTTAAATATTCGCCCCCCCCCCGCCAGCGTAGCTGCTGGACCCGGTACATTGTGTCGGTATTGCATGAAGTCCACGATATTCGTAACTTTGGATTTGCATAAACTTGACGAAATTGTTTAATGATTTTTTCATACTTCTTGCTCCTTTTTAAAATTTATATTTTTAATTATATATTATTTTTATTAAAATTTCAATTATAAAAATTAAAAAAAATACTTGCAAAAAAAAATTGCCCATGTATAATAAAGAAGTAACCCAATTAAGCGGGGGTAATTCAGTGGTAGAATGCCTCCTTGCCAAGGAGGATGTCGCGAGTTCGAGCCTCGTCTCCCGCTCCATAAAGACCAGCCCACAAGCTGGTCTTTATTTATATTTAAGGAGATGGATATGAAGAAAGAGAGAATTATACTTTTTGCAATTCTAATTATTGCAATAATACTTAGAATATTATGCATAGATAAAACTGGCGGATTATGGTATGACGAAATCGTAAGCTACAAAGAAGCCGTAAAAATTAATGCAATTTCTGTTATTTATTACACATTAAAAACTGACGTCCATCTTCCTCTCTATCAATTGTTCCTCCATTATTGGGGTAAAATATTTTCTTTCAATGACATATCTTTGAGGGGATTTTCGGCTCTTTGCGGAGTTTTGACAGTGCTTTCTTCATATTTTATCGGTAAAGAATTAAATTCAAAGAAAACTGGATTGTTTTGTGCCGGATTTTTTGCACTCAACAGTTTTTTAATATACTATTCACAAGAAGTAAGAATGTATTCTTTTTTAATGTTACTTGCCGCAATGCAACTACTTTACCTGATTAGAATTAAGACAAGAGGCGAAAAAATAGATTACATACTCTTCTCCTTGTTTTCAGCAGGGCTTATTTATACACAAACAATAGGCTTTATATATGTAATCTCCACTATTGCAGGCATGTTTGGATACATGCTAATTAAAAAGGATAAAGAAAAGATTAAAAGTTTAGTAAAGTCTTTGGCAGGAATTTTTGTACTTTCTATGCCTCTAATTCTATACATGTCATTGTTTAGTGCAAATTATACAGAACAAATCAACGGTTATTACTGTGATTGGTCTACTCTATTTCTTGTTTTTCAAGATATTTTCACCCCAATCCTTATCAGCATAAACCACAATCCGGTTCATTATATGCATGAACTTATTACAACAATGAATTTTAGTAAAATATTTTTTATTTTAATTCCCATGTCCATATATGCATATTGCATTTATCTTGCTTCTAAAAAAGACAAATTTTCTTATGTAATTTTGTTCAGTGCTATGGCATTTTTTATTGCAGAAGTTATAGCTTTTAAGACAACAAACTTTAAAATAATGTCAAGATATTTAGCTATCATAGTACCAAATATTTTGATACTTGCTGGTTACGGTTTAAGTCTTATTGATAATAAAAAGCATGCACAAACTATTGTCACAACACTAATTGTAATAATAAACTTAAGTTACCTGATATTTTCTCCAAACGCAGCATTTAAACTGTCTAGAAACGGCTTTAAACCGCTTGCAAATATGATTTTACAATCAGACATACATTCCGGAGATTTTGTTGTTGTCTGGAATAGAAAAGAAATTCTCGACAAGTACATTAAAGAAAGAATTAATATTTTAAGCATTTTAAAAGATTTTTCTTATAAATCTGAAGTTATTTTAAATAACGAAAAAGAATTAAATAACATGCCTCTTGAACAAAGAAAAGAAAAATTAAGAGCGTATTTTACAAATGCTGATATCCCTCATAATACAGTGCTTTTACTCAATTTTATATTTAACAATATGAGAGATGAACAAAAATTCATTATCACTACAAGCAGCTATTTTGATAGTTTTACAAGAAATGATCTAAAATCTCTCGCCACAGATGATAAAGCATATTCAGAAATCTCATATAACAACCTCTTGACAATAAAATCTTTGGTTGATATAAAAGAACTTTGCTTCAAAAAATTTAAATTTATAAAAAAAGAACAAAACGGCGATTATATTATGTATGTATTCGAAAAATAATTACCATTTTTTAAATATAAAAAATACAGCAAGAATAATAAATAAAAAACCTACAAGATAGTTCCATTTAAATTGTTCTTTTAGATAAAACACAGAGAAGAAGCTAAAGACAATAAGGGTAATAACTTCTTGAATAGTCTTTAACTGAGCAGCGTTATAAACACCATGCCCTATTCTGTTTGCCGGTACTTGAAAACAATATTCAAAAAAGGCAATTCCCCAGCTTACAAGAATAACAATCCACAATGCAGTACTTTTATGTTTTAAGTGTCCGTACCATGCAAATGTCATAAAAATATTGGAAATAGTAAGCAAAATAATAGGAGTAAAGTGTCTAAACATAGTTTATAAGCCTTTCTTAATAAAAAAAATTTCTAAAAATATTATATATCAAATAAAAAAAACTCTTGACAGTCATATTTTTTTTTACTAGAATAAGTAATGTGACTTGCCGACTTGGCTCAATGGTAGAGCAACGGTTTTGTAAACCGTAGGTTGTAGGTTCGATTCCTATAGTCGGCATTTTTCTTGAAAATAAGCCCTTGTGGCTCAGGGGTAGAGCACTCCCTTGGTAAGGGAGAGGCCACGAGTTCAAATCTCGTCAAGGGCAGATTAAGAACTCAATAAATTGAAAACTAAATATATGGGTAGGTGCCCGAGTGGCTAAAGGGAGCAGACTGTAAATCTGCCGTCGCGAGACTACGGTGGTTCGAATCCACCCCTGCCCACCATTTAAAAAAGAGACTGGACATTTGTACAAGTCTCTTTTTCTATGTGACAAAGTTGTGGATGAGAACCACACAAGGCAGGAGCCTTGTAAGTGGTTCGAGCGGATTTGCGGACGGACGACACGAAGTTAGTCCGGTGAGCGAGGATATCGAACACACTGAGACAAAGTCTTAAGTGTGAGACTATCCGAGCGTGAAGCAAATCCAAGACAGCCACCCTGCCCATCATATGAAAAAAGACTCCTTACGGAGTCTTTTTTCATATCTTTTTAATTTGTATATTTAAATTCTTCAACTTATCATAGACAGCATTTAACTCATCGTACACATCTTCTGCCTGCTGGCTATGAAAATTTAATGTACCGATTACAAATTTTAATGCCTTTTCGTAATCTCTTTTAAACTGCTTATTAACCTCTGACCAATTCACATTTTTGAAAAGCAACGCAGTTTTTTCATCATAGGGAATCAAACCCTTCTTTAATAATACTGCTATTACAGGGTAGCCTGCATAACCTTGCCAATGCGTTGCATTATCATCTGATGTATATTCATTATCGTCATTCCATCTTACTGTATAAGTCTTTTTACGATCGGACGATAAAACTTCAGCACAATTATGGTCAAGGTTTATTCTATCTGAAACCACAACACTAAAAGCTTCGGCTATTTTTTCTATTGGCGGTAATTGATTTTCTAACATATTATAATTTATTCACAAGTGTTAAATAAATTCTACTGCCTTCATGTTTATTTTTAATATAACTTGCTAAAGTAAAATATTAATTGTAAAATTAGTCTTGAGGAAAAAGAGGCTTTCTATGAAAAATATATTAAAATTACTAACAATCAGTTTTTTATCAATGATTATTCTAAATGGTTGTGCTAATACTTATAACACAGGTTATTCTGCTCCTGTACCTGCTACAGTGCAAGAAAAAAGAGAATCTCTCAATTCTTTAACAAGCAATTACTATAAAAATAGAGATGTTTTACAAATTCCTATTATTCTGCAATACCTGTCAGATCTTAATGCTCTTGAGAAGAAAAATTATAATTCACAAATAACAGGCTTTCTTGTTGGTGTTATCCACCAGGGTAACAGAAAACAAGTTTCGGAATGGAAAAAACTCCCAATAACAGATATAACTAAGAATGTTATAACAAGAGCTGTGATTATTGAACCAAGCATTGAAAAAATCTTAAACGAAAATAGCTATGCACCTGATACTGCATCTGTAGATTTTTACTGGGGATATTTTGGAGCGACTTACGACCAACGATGCGTTCAAATAATAATTAACACAAAAAATGACAAAAAGATTAACCCTATAACTCGTGCTGCAGCCCAGTTTTCTTTAAATGCCAACAGGAACAAATATAAAATTGTTGAAGATATGTTGTTGGAAGACTCTAAAAATTAAATCATTATGCTGTTTTACATAACTTTAGATTTTGTTGCTGTACAAAGTTTTTAATTGTAGTATGTGATTGGAATATTATTATAGGAGAGTTGAATATGAAAAATTTATTCAAGTTATTATTATCAACTGCAGTTGCAGTGTTTATGATAGCTCCGGCTTTTGCATATCCTGACGTTAATGCAAATCACTGGGCTGCTAAACAAATTCAAATTTTAACAGAAAAAGGTGTAATCGTTGGTTATCCTGACGGAACATTTAAACCTGATGAAAATGTAACAAGAGCAGAATTTGCTTCAATGGCGATAAAAGCATTGGGACAAGAACATACAAG
>JBKUMA010000133.1:0-5029 GCA_046955055.1 Candidatus Gastranaerophilaceae bacterium | reverse complement strand
GAAAAATTAAAAAATATTTTATCCCCTGATGTTGCAAAAGCGTTTGCGGACTGCAAAGACTTAACAGGAAATGTAAACCTTAGTGCTAAAATTAGAAATAATAACTTAAATGCATATACTGTTCTTGACAATATCGCAATGACTTATGTGCCTAAACACTTGAAAATAAGTATTAAAAGCGGAAGTATTCTTCTTCGCAACGACGTGCTCAATTTAAATAAATTGAATGCACAACTTGGTGTAATGCCTGTATTTATAAGCGGAAAAGTTTCTAACGTTTATAAAAAGCCTGATATGAATCTTTATATTAACGCAAAACCATCTCAAGAATTTTTTGACCAATTCTTTAATAATAAAGCTGTTTATCCGATTAAAGTTAAAGGCGATATTATATGGACATCAAAAGTTTCGGGAACAATAGATAACTTTAACACTAATTCAGAATTAAAAGTTAACGAAAATTCCAGTATTTATTATATGGGGGCTTCCATCGGAGATGTCGAAAACCCTGTAAGAATTTCTATTGACAACAATTACTCGCCAAACAAAATTAAAGTACACAATCTTCAATACGATAAAATTATTAATTCTCAAAACAACAAACCTTTTGTTAATACACAGCTTAATGCATCAGGCTCAATCAATCTGCTATCTGACGGCAATATAGGTTTTAATAATTTTAAAGTCAAAACAGAAAATCCAACTGATGCAAAAATCTTTAATATAATTTTCAGAAAACCAACAATGAAGCAGGGTGTGTTTACATCAGATCTTGTTTTAAACGGAACATCAACAAACCCTAAAGTCCGCGGTAAACTTGATATTTCAAGTATTGATATGCCATTTTTTGACTCTACAATTAAAGATGTTAACCTTGATTTTAAACACGATAACATTCTCATAACTTCACGCGGAACTGTTCTTACAAATGATGTTCATTTAAATGCAGTTATGAAAAATAAACTTATTCCGCCATATATTATTGAAGATGTAAAAGTAAAACTTGCCGATTTAGATATTAACAAAATCACTGACACTATGAGAGATTTGGAAGTTGATTCATCAAGAAATCCTTCTGCTGGACAAACTTCATCACAAGCTTTTGATTTGTCACAGGTTGTAATCAAAAAGGCAGAAGTTCTGGCTGACAAAATTAAAGTAAGAAACATAAGTGCTGACAATTTTATTGCCAATTTAAGCCTTAATGAAAAAATGCTTCTCAATATTGATAAATTCAAATTTAATATTGCAAACGGCAGCGTACTGGGAAGTTTTCAATATAATCTTTTAAGCCACAAAACTACATTAAATGTTCATCTTGACGATGCCAATTCTAACATGATGGCAGAAGCTTTATTTGACTTGAAAGGGCAAATATACGGACTTGCAAGCGGAGATATAAATCTGGTTTGCAACGGAACTAATCACGAAACTTGCTTCAAAACAATGTCAGGTGAAGGTTACTTCAGTGTTGATAACGGCAAAATGCCTAAACTTGGGTCACTTGAATATCTTTTAAAAGCAGGAAACCTTATCAGAGGAGGTTTCACAGGGCTTTCAATCAATAGTTTAATAGACTTAATTACTCCATTGAAGACCGGTGAATTCGAAAGTATATCCGGAGATTTCCATATCGCAAACGGCATTGCACAAAAAATAAATATATACTCCAACGGTAATGACTTAAATATGTACATGACAGGTTCTTACAACTTTGTTAATTCAATTGCAGATATGCAGATATACGGAAGTCTTTCCAAGAATATAACAAGTGTTTTCGGAAAAGTTAAAAATGCTTCATTAAATACCTTGTTCAACACAATACCTGGTCTTAGTACTTCTGATGAAACGTACTTGCTTCAAAACGAAATAAATAAAATTCCTAGTATAAAAAATGGAACAAGTATTTACAGAATTTTTGCAGCAGATATTTACGGTGATATTAACGGCGAAAATTACGTACGAAGCTTCAAATGGGTTAAATAAATTTTAAGGTACAGGGTCGTAACCGCCTTCATGCCAAGGATGGCACTTACATATACGTTTAATCCCCAACCAAACACCTTTTAACACTCCATATTTTACAATTGCTTGCCTGGTATATTCAGAGCAAGTCGGTGTAAACCTGCAAGTTGCAGGTGTATACTTTGATATCTTCTGATAAATTGATATTAAAAATAATACAATCTTTTGCACTTCTTAACCTTCCATTGCATAAGATTCGCCAATTGTATCAATAGCTTCAACTTTAATATCTGTGATTAATTCAGAATAAGAAATTACAACAATTGTTGGAATGTGACGTTCTAAGAGTTGATACAACGGAAGACGTATTCTTGGAGAACAAAGGATTACCGGCTGTTGTCCGCAAGCCTGGTGGGCTCTCATTAATGTAGTAGCTGTTGTTTCAATTAGCTCCTGAACCTGCATTGGGTTTAACAGAAACATTGTTCCCAACTCGGTTCTTTGACAGCTGTCATCAAGCGTTTTTTCCCATTCAGGAGAAAGTGTAAGTGCATAAAGTACTTTGTCATCACCTACATTCGACAAACATATTTGACGTCCCAATGCAGCTCTCAAACGCTCTGATAAAATATCAGGTTCCTTTGAAAATCTCGCATAATCACATAGTCTTTCAAATACAAATATAATATCTTTGATAGAAACTTTTTCTCTGATTAAGTTTACAAATATCTTTCTCAAATCGCTTGTAGAAATAATTGTAGGAACAAGGTCGTTTACCAGAGTAGGGTCTTGAGAACGAACTAATTCCATTAATTTCAGAACGTCAGTTTTTGTCATAACTTCGTCAACATGTTTTCTCACACATTCCTGCAAGTGAGTAACAATAACGTCTGTAGAATCAACTGCAGTAACAGAACGTGCTGTTTTTGCATCTTCTCCAGATATCCAGTAAGCTTGTGTTTGATAAGTAGGGTCAATACCGATAATTGCATCGTCAGGCACTTCTTTTTTCATTGCATCCCATTGATCCGCAATTACCATAAGCTTACCCGGGTAAACATATCCGGTAGCAACCGTATTTCCACGAATAGAAATCATATATTCATTTGCATCCAATGCAGATGAGTCCATAATTCTTATGTTAGGAAGAATATAACCCAATTCGTCAGTAACTCTTTGACGTAACGCTGCAATTTTAGCAAGCAATTGACCTTCTTGATCAGGATCGGCAATTACAAGAAGGTTAGAGCCTACCTGCAAACTTAAGACATCAACACCTAAACGTTCGTACATACGGTTTGGATTAACAAGGTCTTGCATATTCTGACGTACATTTTCCAATTGCCCCAATTGTGACTGAACATCAGCATTAATAAGAGTTGAAAATCCTGCAACACCAAGTCCGATTGAGAAGAAAAAGAACGGCCAGAAAGGCAGACCTGTTATTCCAGGTCCTGTTACTGCCAATAGCATTAAGAAAGCCGCAGATAGGAATAAAGCATTAGGCTTACTAATAATTTGTCCGGCAACATCTGTACCTAATGAATTAGCCGCTGAAGAACGTGTCATAAATATACCAGCTGCAATTGACATTAGAAGCGAAGGAAGCTGAGATGCCAAACCATCACCTATTGTTAATATTGTATATTTAGAAACGGCATCAGCTACAGGCATTTGGTTCATCAAACAACCAATACACAAGCCACCGACAATATTGATAAGCACAATGATAATACCGGCAATAGTATCACCTTTTACGAATTTCATAGCACCGTCCATACTACCGAATAAGTTGGACTCTCTTTGTAAGTCTTCACGTTTTTTCGTTGCTTCTTCCGGAGAAATTAAACCTGCGTTAAAATCCGCGTCAATTGTCATCTGTTTACCTGGCATAGCGTCCAAAGCAAATCTTGCAGCAACTTCCGCGATACGTTCTGCACCTTTTGTGATTACCATGAACTGTACAACTGTGATAATAAGGAAGATTACACCGCCTACAATCATGTTTCCGCCGGTAACGAATGTTCCGAATGCGTGAATTACTTCACCAGCTTCACCCTTTGAAAGAATTAGCCTTGTAGAAGCAATTGACAATACAAGTCGAAACATAGTACCAATCAATATAATTGAAGGAAAAGATGCTAATTCAAGAGTCTTTTTTACATACAAAGAAATCATCATTAACACGACACCAAGTGTTATATTCAAACAAATAGAAACATTAACAACCCAGTTTGGAAGTTCGCAAAGCAGCAGTACAATAAGAAGCAATACGAATATTGCCATAAATACTTCACTTAAACTGTTTCCTCCGCCCCCTTGAGCTGCTTGTTCCTGTGCCATTAAATTTCTTTTAAAGCCTCACTTATTACTGTCAATTGAGCATCAATTGTTGCATCTATTACACCGTTTGTTGTTGTTACCATACAACCGCCTTCAGTTATTTCTTCATCAGGTACTATTAATATTTTAGCATCTAAACCTACCTGATTCACTACATTTGGAATTTCTTGTTTAAGCAATGCAACCTGTGAAGGATTAACTTTCAAAGTCACTTTTGCTTCTTCTTTTGATAAACCTTTCAATATATCAAGAATATTATTCAAGATAAAAGAAGGATCCTGTTGTATTTCTTTTTTAATAATTTTTTGTGCTATATCAACACTTATTTCTAAAATATCAGGAGCAATATATTCAAAAACTTCCTGTTTTGCTGATAGAAATGAAACGATAGAATTCTTAATTTCCGCCAAATCATTTTTAGCCATTGAAAGTCCTTCCTGATAACCTTCTTTGGCTGCAGCTTCTTTTATGCTTTCAGCTTCTTCTCTTGCTCTTGATATAAGATTTCTGTCATCAATCCTTCTAAAACCTCGTCTTCTGTCACCTCTTCGGCGTTCCTGACGCTGCTTGAAATCTATATTATCAAGGTCAAATAAGTCGATTTTATCTTCATCGACTTTTGTTTCAGCTTTCTCTTCAACAATCGGTTTTTGGACGACTGCTTCAGGTTTTTGAATTTTCTTTTTGATAATCATGATTAATTGTATTATACACTATCTTC
>JBKUMA010000132.1:0-5044 GCA_046955055.1 Candidatus Gastranaerophilaceae bacterium | reverse complement strand
TAACTATCATTAACTTTTGAATCATTATTCATAGCTTCATAACATTTTGCCAGATAATAAAAACTTATTGAGTCGTCCTCGTCTTCATCAAAACTTTCTTTAAAACATTTTACAGCCTGCTCAAAATTCTTGTTTTCATAAGAAACAATTCCCAATGCCTGCTTAACGATTTTATTTTCCGGCTCGCTTTCCAAAACTTTTTGAAGAATAGGTTCAGCTGCGTCAAAATTTTTCAATGCAACATTACACAAACCCAAATGTGCGATTGTCTCTATTTTTTCATTATCCATTTCAAAGGCTTTTAAAAATTTCAATTTAGCTTCTTCATACCTTTGAAATTTTTCCAGAACCAGTCCCCACTCGTGATAAAGTGATGCAGCAATGAGTTCTCTATTCTCTGCCATTTGGAAATAACTTAAAGCATTATCTTCATCAAAACTTAGAGCATAAACCTTTGCTATAAGCAAATAACTCGGCAGCATATTAGGATTGTAATCCAAAGATTTTATAGCATAATGTTTTGCACTTTCATATTCTCCTTTAAGGAACTTTAGATGTGCAAATTCATATGTATTAGTTTCATTAGGGCAAACATTAGCCAAAAAAGTAAGCTTCATTTCCGCTTTACTGTATTCTTTCAACTTAATATCCATAACAGCATTTAGAAATATAGCACTAAAATTATACCTGTTCAGGGCAGAAGCTTTAGAGAATTTTTCTCTTGCTTCATCATATTTCTGCTGCTTCATCAAAGCCATACCCCATCCTGTAAAAGTATCGGTATTATTTGCACTTATACGATTTGCGTTATCAAACGATTTTACAGCTTCTTCGTACTTATTTATCTGAATAAGGGCAAATCCCAGCTTTTGCCAAATATTCTTATCATGCGGATTCCAATCTGCTGAAATCTGGTATGCCGCAACTGCTTTGTCAAATTTTTTCTCTTTATCGTAGATTATTCCAAGGTACTTATAAACAAGAGCATCCTTATTAGGAAATTCCAAAGCTTTTATAAGAACTTTTTTAGCCTCTTTCAAATCATTTTTTTCAATAAGTTTTTTTGCTTTATTAACATGAGCAAAAGAAGGCAACGACTGAATTACAGTATCTTCCTTGTATTGATTAACAACAGAATTCAAATTTTTTACTTTACTTAAAAGATTTTCTAACCAGCTAAACAATCAACTACCTCTCTGAAAGCACCACTTCCGCCTTGGTTTTCGGTAACCTGAATATCTTCAACAGCCTTAACCTTATCTACCGCATGTGGAACTGTAATTTTATACTTTGCATACTCAAGACAAGCTATATCATTTATATCATCACCAATATAAACATATTCTTCCTGAGTCAAATTGTTTCTTTGTAGTAAATCTTTCAAAACGTCTATTTTAATTCTTATATTCTGATGGACTTCATCAACTTTAAACTTTTCAGCCATTAATTCTATTGCCGAATTTTTCTCTCCTGAAATTATACCGATTTTAAACCCGTTTTTCTTCAAAATAGAAAAGGCCATAATATCTTTAAAATTAAGCCTACGCTGCATATCACCGTTATTGCCGATGTAAACGCAGTTGTCTGTAACAACACCGTCAAAATCTGTAATAACCATTTTTATTGTATCCGGTAATTTAATTTTGCCCATATACAAAACGCTCCTCGTCTGCTATAATTATAACATAAAGTGTAATGTTAGAAAATAAGGTTAAAAAAACGATACATGCTCTGGTATATTTTAAATTTAAGTATTATTTTGGTTTTCATCATCCTGTTCTTAATCACAAGACAGACCAACAAACGCTGGTCAAAGATTAACGATTATTTAGGCATGGTAACAAACACTGTTAACTCTGTTCGTTACGGCAACTTATCGACAAAAATCGACGAAATTGATCACCCAACTTATCAAAACGTAACAGACAGTATCAACCGAATGGTAGAAACATTAAACGATAGAGAAAAAATGATTATTGAGTATCAGGCAGAATTAATGAGGCAGAACAAATTGCTTGAATCAGTTATCAATTCTCTTTCTGACGGTATATTAATTATTAATGAAAAGCACAGCATTCTTCGTGCTACACCTAAAATTTCAAGCTGGTTCGGCACAAAAGGAAAAGATATAATTGGCAAAAACATTTTTGACTTTATACAGCTTGGTGAAAACTTAAACATTGAGAAATTAAATGACGAAGACGTTTTTATTAAACATACACCGACAAATAACTTTATAATAAACAGTATAAAATTATCACTTGATGATAAAAAACGATATGTTCTTTTAATAAAAGACGTTACCAACGAACGTGAAGTAGAAACATTAAAAGAAGATTTTGTAGCCACTTTAACTCACGACTTGAAAGTTCCTATCGTAGCTGCGGCAAATATCTTGAACTTCCTTATTGACGGTAAATTCGGTGATATTAACGAAAAACAAAAAGTTGCACTTTTAAACATGAAAAATTCCAACCAAGAACTCGTTGAACTTGTTCAAATTCTTCTTGAAACATACAAAATTAAAGAAACCGGCATAAAACTTTTAAAAGAAAACATTTTGTTAAACGGATTTTTAGACGAAGTTGTAAACGAAACACAGCCTATAGCAACAAATTCGGGAATAACAATCCACTTTGAACCCTCACGAAATATAAAAGTAACTGCAGACCCGCTTCAACTTGAACGGGTTGTCAAAAACCTTATCTCTAATGCTATTTCTCACAGCAACACCAAAGACAGAATAGATATTACTACAGGTGAAGAACCTGGCTTTATAACCATCTCTGTAATCGATTACGGTCAAGGTATCCCGCCTGAAGAAATTAAACTTATATTCAATAAATATTATTCTGCTGCAAAGAAATTCCGTAAAATCGGCACAGGGCTTGGACTATATCTTTCACAACAGATAATAAAATCTCATGGTGGAGAAATTACTGTCGAAAGTGAAGAAAATGTAAGAACAGTATTCTGCATAAAACTTCCGCTGTAAATATTGACAAATATAAAAAATAGTAAATAATAAAATAAAAAGGAGTATGAATGATGATGAATAAAGCTTTGAAAATTGCCCCCCCCCCGAGACACCTATTTAAAATAAAACTGCTGTCACTCTTACTGAAGTATTAATCACACTAGGTATTATCGGTGTTATTGCAGCATTAACAATCCCTACCCTAAGTGCTAATTATAGAAAAAAATTGGTTGGTATCAGATTAAAAAAATTTTATTCAACAATAAATCAAGCTGTTAAAATGTCTGAAGTTAAAAACACAGACGTTATGTATTGGGAATACCCCTCAAGAGCATATGACAGCGAACAAGTAGCAAGTTGGTTTGACAAATACTTATCAAATGAATTTAAAACATTAAAAACTGAACAAAAAGGAAACTTATTTTATATTTATTCTCCTGATGGGTACAAAGCAGCATTTTTTATTCACGGACGTTCGGGGAGCGATATGGAATTACATGATATTATACCAAGTTTCCACATATATGTATATCCATTTGCAAATAATAACGGTACTGTTATGGGTAAAGACTTCTTTACTTTTTTCTTTTCACCTGCTCAAAAAACAGGAGATCTGATTCAACCGTATAAGTTTAATTGGGATGGCAGCGAACAAGCTTTATATAACGGTGGGTTTGGATGCAGACCTGTTGACATTAATAATAAACATACGCCGCATTACTGCTCAACATTGATTGAGTATAACAATTGGGAAGTTCCTGATAACTATCCTTTCAAATTTTAATAAAAATATCAAAAAAATTTGTAGTATAATTTTCTTATGATACAAAGACTATTAAGCCTGCTGGACTGGATATACAAGAAGAAATGCTACTTTTGCAAAAGTTCAAAAGAAGCAGTTAAAATGTGTTCAAAATGCTATGAAACTTTAGATTTTAAATCTGTGAAATTCAACAGAATAATTGATGGTAAAAAGGTTTACTGTGCAGGTGTATACAACAAAAATCTTCAAAAACTCATACGCGGTTTAAAATATCATAAACAAAAGGATTTGGCATATTATCAGGCGAAATTTATGTATGAATACTGGCAAAAAATTACCGACGAAAGAGGCTATGAGGTTATACCTGTTCCAATATTTCCTAAAAGAGAAAAACAAAGAAAATACAACCATATGAATCTGGTAGGCGAAGAATTTTGCAAACTTTCAGGAAATACCTTGAATACAGAACTTATAAAAAGAATTAAAGACACAAAACCTCAATATAAATTATCTAAAAATGAGCGTGCAATAAATCTTTCAGAAGCTTTCAAAGTAGACAAAGACAAGATTATAACAGGTAAAATATTAATTATTGATGATATCTGTACAACAGGTTCGACCTTTGAAGAAATGATTAAAGAATTGAAAAAGGCAGGCATAAATGATATAACCTGTTTAGCAGCATCAACTCCATTTGAAGAATAAATCAGTTCCCTAAAAGAAAGTAACAAATGATTTTAAGAGAATTTTCAAAATACCTTCAAGAACATAATGAAGATATAGCAAACAATAAAATTACAACAACTAAACTCCTCTGTGAATGGATTAAAATTGTTATCAATAAAAACCCAAAAAATCACGTTGATAAAATCGTTCACAAAGAAATAATGCTTGCTGAAAACAAAGCCGGAGACTTTTTTATCGTAGGAAAGTCCGAAAGCGGACGCGTGCTTGTTAAAGCGTTATATAATTTTGCTCTGAGTTACGAACATTATATTATGAAAAGATGGCTCGAAGATAAGACAGCTGATGATTTTTTCAAAGATAAATAGCTATCTTTTTCACAACCATATAGCCTTAGTGGACAATTTCTATTTAATTTTCATAAACTACAATATAAATGAAAATTAAATTACGGAGTTTTAAATTATGAAGAGCAGCATTTATCAATCACCAATTTCACAACTAAAAGAATTAAATAACTTATTTATTGAACTAACAGAGAAAAATTGTAACCAGCATTGCAAACACACTGTTACATTGATTTTCCTCTAAGCAAAAACGTGAAAGATTTTATATCTATA
>JBKUMA010000131.1:0-5117 GCA_046955055.1 Candidatus Gastranaerophilaceae bacterium | reverse complement strand
GTATATATGTTATTATATAAGAAATTTTGTATTTAGTCTATAAAAAAATAAGAAATCATATATTTGGGGTATAATTTTTTTATGAGATTAAGGGATTTAACGCTTTCTAATTATAGAAATTGCAAGGACTTGGAATTAAATCTGGATTCCGACAAAATTTTAATAATTGGCAAGAACGCTCAGGGAAAAACAAATATTCTTGAGAGTATTTATTTTCTTTCTGTTTTGAAAAGTCCTAGAACATCTAATAATATAGAGTTAATAAATTTTAATTCTGACAAGGCAAAAATAAATTGTAACCTTATAAAGTCTGATACAGATGTTGAACTGGACTATTCTTATAATTTAGAAAAAAAACGTGAACTGTCTGTAAATAAAGTTAAAACTACACCGAAAAATTTCAAAACTGTGTTAAAAACAGTACTTTTTTCAACATCGGATTTGCTTTTGCTTAGGGGGAACCCTTCTGACAGACGGGATTGGCTTGATAGAGCGATTTCACAGGTTTATCCGGCATATGACGACAGGTTGTCTAAGTACGACAAAATAAGAGTCCAAAAAAATAATTGTTTGAAAGAGTTTTTGAAAACAGGTGTTTGTAATGATACTTTGCTTGATGTTTACAACGAACAATTAGTCATTGCAGGAAGTAATATAATATATTTACGTATAAAGTTTTTAAAGGAAATAGAAAGAATAGCTTCTGAAAAGCACAGAATTATCAGTGAAACAGAAAATTTAAAAATAGATTATGATTGTTCGTTTTTGAATAATGAGTGCGAAGTTGAGGATATAGTGAAAGCATTTAAGCACTCACTTGACGAAAGACGAATGGAAGAATTACGACGCGGGCAATCCTGTGTAGGACCGCATAGAGATGACATTATTTTCTATATAAATGATAATGAAGCAACAAAATTCGCTTCACAGGGACAGCAAAGAACTGTTGTACTTGCCTTAAAGCTGTCAGAATTGGATATAATTACTGAAAAGACAGGAGATGAGCCTATACTATTGTTGGACGACGTTCTGGCAGAGCTTGATGATATAAGGCAGAATTATCTTTTAAAGTCTATTAACAGCAAAACGCAAACAATTATAACATCTGTTGATACCATACTCTTTGAAGAAGAATTCTTAAAAGATGTTAAGATTTATAAAATAGAAAATGGAAAAGTTATATAGATACATTTTTTAAATGTTCGATTTTTAACTCTGGCTTTAAGGTTATTCCGATAACATCAATTCTGTAATCTTTAACTTTGTTTTCAGAAATATAATTTAGAACTCCTTTTTTAATATTTTCATACTTGGTTTTTGTGATTGCCTCAAAAGGAGTGCCGAACGCATCCGACTTTCTTGTTTTTACCTCAACAAAAATATGTGTATTTTTGTATTTAGCAATTATATCTATTTCGCAAAATCTTGAATAGTGTTTGTTTCGCTCTAAAATTTCATATCCTTCTTTTTGAAGATAGCGGCAAGCAAGATCTTCACCGGCATTGCCAAGTTTTTTGTTATCCATTTCTATTGCTTAACTCCGTTTCTTGCAAACTTTGTTATATCAATTAACTTGTTCATATCGTCTATGTTACAATTTTTGCTTATACGAGAAGGACATATGTCTATACCGCCTCTGCGTGTATAAAGAGCACAAACAAATAATTCATCATCACTGTCAAGCAAATCGTACAGCCTTTTGTAAATCATTTCACAGCATTCTTCATGAAAATGAAATTCGGAACGGAAAGAGCTTAAGTATTTTATAAGACTTTCTTTCGAGATATGTTTTTTTGATTTGTAATAAATAAAGGCATCGCCAAAATCCGGTTGGTGAGTGACTCTACAGTTTGAACGCAAAGAATCAAACATTAAGTAATGACTTTGCATGTTATCAGTTTGTTCAATCTCAAGTAATTCAGGAGATTCTTTAAAAGAATTAATTTTTAAAGATTGTTCATCAATAAAATTCATTAGGTTTTTGAAATTATTAAAAATTTCTATCTTTTCAATATTATTGTTAATAAAGTTTATAGATACTTCAGTCTGAAGTTTTTCGCTCAAATCATTTTCGATATATTTTTTGCAAATTTCAAGGCATTCCATTGTAGTACTTCCAAACCTTGTCATATTAAAAGAGTTCAAATATAGTTTTAAAGATTTAGATTCGACGAGAAATTCGCTTTTGCAGTTGTATTTTAGTTTCAACAATCTTGTAACAGGTATTCCGTTTTCTGTCATTGCGGAAAATTCATATGCGTGCCAGACGTCCCAGCCCTCAAAAGGCAGATTATTGTTGTTAATATTGTATTGTTCTCTGTTTTCAAATCTTGGAATTGCGACAAGTAAAGACGGATCGTAATTTTCGCTTGTGCTAACTCTTTTTCCGAGAAATTTTGCTGCAATTTCGTTTGTTTGGTTATTTTTCATAATGTTATTTTATCAAAAGAAGATTGTAGTGTAAATAAATTATAGAAAACAGGCAATTTAGTATTAATTTTTGTGTTTATATATTTAGTAGAAAGGTTAAGTATGTCAATTCAACAGGTAAGTCCTTTTAATTCATATGGATTTACAAATCCTGAGGTTTCAAAATCGCAGGAGATTAAACCTGTTGTTAAAGAAAAACCTGTTGAAGTAAAAGAGGATTTAAAGCAGGATACGGTTGAGATTTCCTCTCAAAAGCAAACTTCAAATAAAAAATCATTAGCCGATAAAATTTTTATTGGGGTGTCGATTGCTGCAGCACTTACAGTTCTTACCATAATGGGACGCAACGGCTGTTTTGGAAAAAGTATTCAAAAGTTTTTATCGGGAATGAAAGGCAACAAGTCTGCCAATGATGAAATATACAAGACCTTGAGAATTAAAAATGTATTAAACAGTGATAAAAAGACAGTTATTGAAACTCTGAAAAAGAGCAAGTTACCTCACTTAATAGATGAAACTGGTGACTTTACCTGTGTATATTTTGACGACAAGTTTAATAAAAGAATTTGTTTGGCTTACGAACGCGGTGAAAATGGTGCTTTATCGCTTGTTTCATTTATTAACGGCAAAGGTGTAAGAACTGATATGGCAATATCTGGTAAAAAAATTGATAGTATTCAAAAAGAAATAAATGATTTTATATATGCAAAAAAATACAACATACCCGGACGGAAAGGTCCTGAAACAAATATCTATACTAAAGAAGGCGAATTAATATACAAAAGGTCATCAATCCGAAATGACGGTTACCGTTTTTCTGCAATAGCATTGCCTGAAAGTAATATTACTGTACGCAAAAATAATAATGGTGCAAATGTTTCTTATTCAAAATATTATCGGGATGAAATGAAAAAAGTCCGTTCTACAGATGATGAATATAATAATGCATTGATTGATCTGGCAATGCTTACAGGAATAAAACATATATCATAAAAAAAAGACCTGTATAATCAGGCCTTTTTTTATATTTAATATTTTTTACATCTAAGCAATTTCTTCGTATTTTTCCGGATTGTTGAATAAATCATAATTGATTTCATTTTCATTATCCGCAATTGCTGCAACAACAACAGTGTCAGAAGTTACATTGACAAGAGTTCTCATCATATCTGTAATTCTTTCGATTGTGAACAAGAAAGCAAAACCTGCAACCAGTTGTTCAGGGCTTAATCCCATGCCGTTAAGAATTAATGCAATAGTGATTAATCCAGCACCAGGGATTCCTGCACAAGTTGATGAAGCAATCATTGCAAGAAGGCATATTTGAATTAATAAGAACGGTGTCATAGCAACGCCATATGCCTGTGCAAGGAAAATAACAGCAACTACCTGCAATAAAGCTGTACCGTCCATATTCAGAGTTGCTCCCAATGGAAGTACGAAACTTGAAATTTTATGAGAAATACCTCTTTTTTCACAGCATGCAATTGTTAAAGGAAGTGTTGCTGAAGAACTTGCTGTACCGAAAGCTACCATCATAGCCTCAGCTACGGCTGAATATAAAGTGATAATAGAAACCTTTGAAAAGAATTTTAAGAATAACGGATAAACAACGAATAATTGGATTGCAAATCCTATAGTTAGAACTAATAAATATTTAGAAATACTTGCAAATATGTCAATACCAAAACTTGAAACAGCACTCGCTGTCAATGCGAAAACACCTGGAGCAGCAAAGTACATAATCCAATCAGTAATTTTCATTGTTGCAGCAAAAACGCTTTCAAAGAATGAAACTATAGGTCTGTTAACGTCACCTACTCTAGCTAAGGCGATTGCAAATATTACAACAAATACAATGATAGGAACCATATCACCTACAGCAAATGAGTGGAATGGATTGTTTGGTATAAATCCGAGGAATATGTTTAAAATATTTCCTTGCTGTTGAGCCATAGCAGTAGCAACACTTGCTTGAACTTCAGTTGCGGTATTTGCATTTATATAGTGTGCAGCACCCAGACCGGGTTTAACGATGAGAGAAAGAACTGCACCGATTGCAACAGCCGCAGCTGTAATAATACCGTAATAAACAATCATTTTGGTACCGAACTTGCCGAGTTGTTTATTGTCACCTATACTTGTGATACCAATGATAATGGCTGAAACAACCAGCGGGATAACTACCATTTGAATTAATCTTATAAACACTTGTCCAATAAAAGTTAAAACTGTTGAAACAAGTGCAAATTCGTGACTATGTAAGAAAATACCAACCACGATACCTAAAATAATCCCGAAGAAAATATGCCAGTTTCTTTTAATTCCAAGACCGAGGGCAATCAGGATTTGCATGTGTAATTTCATATAATAACCTCATACATCTTTCTCAATATTACTTGATGATTATACTACTTTTTGGGATAAATATCAAACGTTTTATACAAAAATCATAGAATTGAGGGAGAAAACCATTATAAAAAATCGGAACGACAGGATTTGAACCTGCGACCTCTACCACCCCAAGGTAGCACGCTACCAAGCTGCGCCACGTCCCGATTTGTTTTTTTTTTAATATTTCGGGATGACAAGATTCGAACTTGCGACCCCCGCGACCCGAACACGGTGCGCTACCAGACTGCGCTACATCCCGATAATGATAAGTTATTGAGTTGTCAATTGTATAT
>JBKUMA010000130.1:0-5137 GCA_046955055.1 Candidatus Gastranaerophilaceae bacterium | reverse complement strand
GTAATAATGATGGCTATATGTCTGAAGATGAATTTGTAAAATATTCACTGGCAGAAGACTTTGCACCGTTAAAAGAAGATGCCACAGCAGAAGAAAAAGCTAAATACGAATCTGACAAAAAAGCAGCCGAAAGTATTGCCAGAGTTGCATATCAAAAAATAAATCAAAATAAAGATGATACAGTTGACTACGTTGAAATGGGTGCAATGTTCTCCGCAGTTGATTCTAAAGGAGACAATGCAGCTATTGACGGTAAATTTGATGCTAAAGATTTTAGAACTTTCTCAGAAAATCTTGCAACAGCAGAGGAAAATTCAGCTGATAAATTCTTAAAATTGGCATACAAAAACTTATCTTCTAACGATTAAGATTTAATTAATAATTTTTTCAATATTTGTCCAATCAAAATGCTTTGATTGGGCAAATTTAATTAAATCAGCTTTTTTAAGATTAGTTAGTTCATTAAACACTTCTGCAAAGTCCTCTTTTGCTTCCATTGAAATAAGAGGAATAGAAGCCTCATCAGCAAGCTTTTCCACTTTTGGGTCATAGTTTATAGCACAAGTCTTAACACCGGCCATCAAAGCAACGAGAACAGCGTGAAAACGCATCGCGATTAAGTATTCTAATCTTGATAATCTTTCTATGGTTTCTTTTAATGACTTTGCCGGAATTACTTCTGTTTCTATATCAGGATTCAATGCCTTCAAAATACCCTCAAATTTTTTACATAGGTCCAAGTCAATGCTGTTTTGGAAAGAATAAATTTCAATTTTTTTATCACTGAACTCCATTACAACCTGTTCAGCCAATTTAGTCAACAAATTGTAATTCATTGTCTTGTAATCTCTCAACTGTATTCCGACTATATTTGCAGTTTCGCCCTTAATTACTGGCACAGAATAAATAGGATCACAGACCAGTTCAGCGTTAACATCCCATGACTTTAAAAGATTAATGCTGTTTTCATCTCTCACAGAAACATATGTACAGCAACCTAAAACATTCTTTACAAGCACCTGAGCAAATTTTCTGTTAATAGGTCCTATGCCTTGTGCAAAAATTATAACTTTTTTTCTAAAAATCAAAGCAGCGAGAATAACAGCAGAATAGTAAAGCAAGCTCTTCACACTAGTAACATCCTGCAAAAGGCTTCCTCCACCCGAGATTAGAACATCAGTATTAAATAATGTCCAAATCACTTTTGGAATATCAAATGATTTTACGGATTTAACACCGTAAGTTTTCTTAGTAAATTTCGGATTGCTTGAAAAGACTGTTACATCGACATTTAAAAACTTAAGCTTATTAATTATCACTGATAAAATAGCTTCATCGCCAAAATTATTAAACCCGTAATAACCTGAAACAGCAGCTTTTGTCATGATTAGCTTTCTCCGCCTTTAAAAATTGCATTAATTTCTTCCTTATAAGGAATAGATTTTATAGCACCAATGCCTTTAGCCTGAAGCCCCGCTACAATAGATGCATATTTTGATGCTTCAAACGGTGTTAAGCCATGTGTATATGCATGCAAAAATCCTCCGTTAAAGGCATCACCTGAACAGGTTGTATCAATTACATCATTGGTATAAAATTCAGTAAATACAATATTTCCATTGTATCCTGTGTAATAACCGCCTCTTTCGCTAGCCTTTATGACCACAATAGAAACGCCCATATCCCACAATTTTTTTATAATATTTTCAACAGAATCTAATTCCAAAATATTTACAGTATCATGTTTTGCACTCATAAAAAGAATGTCTGTATTTTCAATAACATGTTTAAAATCTTCTTTTGCTTCTTCCGGTGTTGTAATCTGTGATAAATAATTAGGATCATAAGCAGTAGTAATTCCGTTAGCTTTAGCGATTTTAAAAGCTTCAGTCACTGCTTCATCAGCAGACATTGAAAGAGATTGAGTAACACCTGAAGCGTATATAACTTTTGTATTTTTAATATAATCCTCAGAAATGTCTTCCAAAGATAATTTTGAAGGAGCTATTTTCCTTCTGTAATATACTACTTCTTTTTCATGAATACTAGGTCTGGCAATGAAGTAAAGTCCGTTTGGTTCATTTGTAAGTTTTACTTGAGAAATATCAAGTCCTTCAGCCTGCCAGCTGTCAAGCAAAAATTCTTTAAAAGAATCATTTCCAACTCTTGTAATAAAGCCTACTTTCGACCCGCTTCTCAAAGCAGCAATAGCAGTCGCTAGAGCATCACCACCGTAATACTTATGCATGCATTCAGCCGCACTCATTTTTGTATCCGCAGATAATTCTATTAAACTTTCTCCAATTGTGATTATATCTAATTTTGGTTCCATATTATCCCTTTAATTCAGAAACTATTTTGCGGGCTCTATCTGTAATTTCCTTATAAGAATAGCCATCATAGAAATCACGTCCTACGCCTACAGCCGAAGCTCCTGCTTTTATATAAGAATGCACCTCATCAAGTTTAACATTCCCTATAGGCATAATATCTAAGAAAGGCATAGGTCTTAATAAATCTTCAACATACATAGCCCCGCCCATTGCAGTAATCGGATAGATTTTAATAAGAGGTATACGTGATTTCCAGGCACTGTATGCCTCATTAGCAGTTGAAGTACCTGCTACATAAGGAATTTGTTTATCTTTAGAGATTTTAACAAGATTCATGTGAAAAATAGGAGAAGATAGAATTCTTGCCCCGGCTGTAATTGCAGCCTGAGCCTGCATTGAAGTAATTATTCCGCCTGCACAGACATCCGCATATTTGGAAATCTCAGTAATTGCTTCGTATATAGAAGGATTTTCCACATTAACTTCCAAAATCTTTATCCCACCGTCAATTAATGCCTTAGCAGTATCAACAGCAGCTTTAGCATCATTACTTCTAAGTATGGGAAAAATTTTCTCCTCTTTTAATATATCAATTAAATTTTCGTTCATAATCTATCCTTTTTTCAAAATTTATTATATCATGAAATTATAAAGAGGGATTTTTAATGAAAAAGATTAAACAAAAAGCATTTTATATAAAAGCTGCACTGCTTTACATATTTTTAATAAGCGTAATTTCTATTTTTTCATTATTTTTATGGGAAAACAGCTTTTATGATTTAATGATGCGGATTGTGCCCTCAACCACAACAGGAAGTGAAGAAATTGCACTTATTGTTATTGATGACAAATCAGTGAAAGCACACAGATGGCCCTGGAAGCGTTCGCTTTATGGTGATATCCTGACATACTTCAACAATTACACAAATGTAAAAGCAATAACTTTTGATACTATTTTAAATACACTTGATTCGGACAATCCGCAATCAGATAAAAACTTTTTTGAAACAGTAAACAAAACACCTAAATTTATAGGCGGCTTTATTGCAACAACTGCTAATTACAACAGCACTGATAACGGTGAAGAATATGACAAAAAGTTCCATGCAAAGTATTCTGTTAAAATAATTGATAAAAGAGTTAAAAATAAACAATCCGGATATTTCAAAAGTATCAGACCGTATCCTGAACCATACTTTAACGCGTTAAAAACAACAGGAGCAGTTAATGTAGCACTTGATTTTGACTCTATAGTAAGAAAATCAATAGACATGGTTTCATATAAAGGAAACTTGTACCCTTCTCTTGCCCTGAGAACATATATGAGCCTGAATAATGCTGATGAACTTACTGTAACAGATGACTATATAATTGTGAATAAAACCGGTTTAAAAATTCCGGTTTCGTACACAAACGGGTATATACGCCATAATATTAAATTCAGCAGATATATCAAGGGCACTGAATACTCACATAAAAAATATTCCGCAGTAGATATAATAGATTCTGAAAAAGCTCTTAGAGAAGGTAAAAAGCCGGTAATTGATCCTGATGAATTTAAAGACAAAATTATAATTATAGGCGGTAATGCTAAAGCAGAAGCAATGGGGCTTGCTGACATCCTTGAAACACCTGTTAACCACAAGCAAGCAGGAATGGATGTTCAAGCTACATCACTTGATAACTTACTGAACAACAATTTTGTAATTAAAACATCTTTTGGTCAAAATATTCTTTCAATAGTTGTATTGTCGATTTTAAGCTTTTTAATTATCACAAACTTCTCGTTCATAGTGTCATTACTTGCAATTATTGCAATAGCAGTAATTTATTTAATACTATGTTTCATTTGTTTTAACTGTAATATAGCACCGCTTATATTTACACCTGTTGCTGCTCAATTAGGTACAATGATTTTCGGTTATTCATACAGATTTATACTTGAAGGCAGAAATAAAGAAAAAATAAAGCAGGCTATGGGGAAATACCTTTCACAGGATATTATGCAAAATGTTGTACAAAACATTGATGATATCAGGTTAGGCGGTAAAAAAGCAAATGTGACCGTTCTTTTTGCGGATATAAGAGGCTTTACCAGTATGAGTGAAAGGATGACTGCTGAAGAGGTATCTGTTATTCTTAATGAATATTTCTCTGAAATAGAGCCAATTATAACAAAATACAACGGCGTTATTAACAAGTTTATCGGAGATGCTGTTATGGCTATTTTTGGTGAACCCATACAAGACTTAAATCATCCGGCAAATGCTGTTAAGTGTGCAAATGAAATGCTTAAAAAAGTTGAATGGCTCCAAGGAAAATGGATTAACGAAGGCAAACCTAAAATTGAAATAGGTATTGGTATTAACACAGGTGAAGCTTTTGTTGGCAATATAGGTTCAGAAAAAAGGCTTGAATACACTGTAATTGGTGACATGGTAAATTTGGCTTCAAGAATAGAAAGTTACAACAAAGTATATAAAACTAACTTCCTTATAAGCAGTTCAACATATTCATATGTAAGTAGCCTTACTGATGTTATAAAAATAAGTGAAGTAACTATTCGCGGAAAATCAAAAAAAATGGATATTTATGAAGTTTTAAGGATTACCAATAATAGTGAAGTACGGTAGTTTAAGATGATTGAAAATCTAGATCAAATCAAAAAAGCCATAGAAGTAGAAATTAAACATAAATTTATTGATATTCACGGTAAAACCCAGGCATTTTCAAGTTTTATCAAATCCGAAGCTAAAAAAAATTATAAATTGTCTAAAAAAAATCCCAAATGGGCTGTATTAATT
>JBKUMA010000129.1:0-5194 GCA_046955055.1 Candidatus Gastranaerophilaceae bacterium | reverse complement strand
GCTTTTAGGCTATTTTTAATCCAATAACCTTCCTGGGGCATAAACTCCATGTCAACACCAAAATAAACAGATCCGGAGCCTGACATTACAGCTTCCGGATAAAGTTCTTTTATATGCTGTAATTCTTTATAATCATCAATTACAGCCCACTCTAAATCATTTTTATAATTTTCTCTGCCAGATTCTTTTGCTTCGTTTTTCAAAGCAAATTTTGTATAAGCTTCTTTTGCACTTATTCCTAAATTAACAGGTTTTATCAAAGATACGTTGAACTCTGTAAAATCTAAAGGTTCAATAATTTCGCCTCTGCCTTTTGTCATTTTTCTTCCGCCTTCAAGACAGAAGTTTAAGTCAGAACCAAGTTTTGCACAAAGTTCATGCAATTCAACTTTTGATAACGGTTCATTAAAAATTTTGTTTAAGCCGTAAAGAGTTCCTGCAGCATCAGTGCTTCCGCCTGCAAGCCCTGCTGAAACAGGAATATTTTTATCAATAAATATATTTATTTTACAAGGTGGAATGTTTGTTCTTTCAACAAAAAGCATTGCCGCTTTGTAAACAAGATTTTTTTCGTTATATGGAATTTCATTACTGTTTCCAGATAGTTCAATATCGTAACGTGCACTTTCTTCAACAGAAATTGTCAGAACATCATACAAACTAATTGTCTGCATAATACTTTCAATATTATGAAAACCATCTTCACGTTTGTTTATAACCTTTAGGGTCAAATTTATTTTTGCAGGACATTGAACCTTAATTTTCATTGCGAAGCTCCTCGGATAACTTTCCAAAAGTTTCTATAGAAAGTTTTTCTCCTCTGATATTTTCGTCAAGCCCAAGTTTATCAAGTGCGTTTTTAATACTTTCTTTAGAAAATCCTCCTGATAAAAGACAATTTTTTACATTTTTTCTGCGTTGAGAAAATGCCGCTTTAATAGTTTTTCTAAAATGCGTATAATCACTTAATTCAAGCAGAGGTTTTTCTCTTACATCCAATTTTACCAATGCAGAATTAACTTTTGGTGCAGGATAAAATGATCTTCTTCCGACAAGTTTCATAATTTTTACATCAGCCCAGAATTGAGAAAGTATTGTTAAAAGTCCATATTGTTTTGAAGGTGAATTTTCATCAGCTACCATACGTCTTGCAACTTCTTCCTGAACCATTAATAGAATATCTGTGATTTTATTTCTATTTTTGTTATTCAAATCATCAATTTCACCTAAAAGATGTGCGATAATCGGGCTTGTTATGTAATATGGAATATTAGCCACAATCTTAACTTTACCTTCACACAACTCAGACAAATCAGTTTTCAAAATATCTTTGTGAATAATTTCTAAATTAGGTGCATCAAGTTTTTTTAACTCTCTTATTGCCTCTTCATCCAATTCAATAGCAATAACTTTTTTGGCATGCTTAACAAGCTGTTCTGTGACAAAACCAACACCCGGTCCGATTTCTATTACGGTATCCTCTTTGTTTATATCAGCAAAGTCAATAATATCACTGATAGTCTGCCCGTCGACCAAAAAGTTTTGTCCTAGTCTTTTCTTTGTTTTAAAATATCTTGCTCTTTCGAAGTAGTTCATCTTGACTATAATAATACCACACACAGGTAAATGTTTTAACCATGCTTTTAAGATAATTTTGTGGATGTTATAATTAATACACGGGGGCTAATGTGAGTAACTTACAAACACAAGAAAAACTGGACAAAAAGGAAATTTTAAAACTTTTTCAAGAAGGCTGCAAGCCTGTATGCGAACACAAGACAGGAATAGAATATGAAAGACTGCCTATATTTTCAGTAACTAATAAAGCAGCCGATTATTCTTCCGAATTCGGCATATGCAATTTCTTAAGAAGTTTTGCCAAAGAAGAAAATTGGGATTACATAACCGACGATTATAATATCATAGGTTTAAAACAAGGTCACGATACAATTACACTTGAACCAGGATGTCAATTGGAATTGAGTATCAAACCAGAATATACTATTCAAGAACTTGAGAAAAAAATTAGTACTCTTGATAAAAAAATGAAACCGATTTTGAACAAGTCAGGCATTAGCCTTTTGGGATACGGGGTTTCTCCGGTTTCTACACACAAGTCTATAAATCTTATACCAAAGAAAAGATATAAAATTATGGCAAAATATCTCTGGGGAATTTTGTCAGATGTTATGATGAGAGAAACTGCCGGAATTCAAGGATGTTTTGACTTTGAAAGCGAAGAAGACGCAATGAGAAAATTCAAAATTGCAAACAAATTAACACCTTTTATGACAGCTATGTTTGCAAATTCTCCAATAAGAGGCGGCGTTGAAACAGGCTACAAAACATTCCGTGCCCTAAGCTGGCTTAACACTGATAACGATAGATGCGGATTTGCAGGAAATATTGATGAACATTTTTCGTTTGAAGATTATATTGACTACGTTTTAAATTCGCCAATGATTTTCATAAATAGAGAAAATCTTCCTGTTGAAATTAACGGAAAAATATCTTTTGGAGAATTCATGCAAAAAGGCTGGGAAGGTTTCGAAGCAACAATAGATGACTTTAGACTCCACGCTAACCTTTATTTTCCTGAAGTAAGACTAAGAAATTTTGTGGAAATAAGAAATCATGATTGTGTAAATCATGGACTTCAATATTCAGTCCCTGCTATTTACAAAGGAATTTTATACAACAAAACTTCTATGGACGAAATAGAAGAACTCTTTAAAGATTTCGAATACAGAGATTTTTCCGAATTACGATACAATATTCCCAAAAGTGCAATGCACGCTAAAATCAAAAAATATTATGCTAAAGATATTGCAAAAGAAATTTTATATATTGCAGAAAAATCGCTAATCGAGCATAACACAGGCGAAGAAAAATATCTTGACGCAATTAAAGAATACACAATGCAAGGTATTTCCCCCGCTGATGTAATATTAAAAAATTGGAACGGCTTATGGAATAAAGATATTAAAAAATTAATCAGACATGTAACATATTAAATTCCTGATTTAGATAGTTTGTTAATTATAGCTCCTTCAGTTACTATTGCTTTATACAAAGATGAAAGAGCCCAGGCTAAAGGTGCATTTGTTCCATGCATCATTTTATGCCTGCCATAAATATCTGTAACATATTGGTGTGATTCACTAACAGTTACCTTTGGCATAATCAGACCATTTGCCTTAAACTGATTTACTGATTCTGGATTTTCATCACTGATTCTCGCAAGTGCACGATTAAGAAACTCTGTCTGTTTTAATTTTAATTTAGTTATTAAATCGATTTCTTTTGAATTTAATTCACGTTTTTCATGTTTAGCATAATTTAATAACTTTTCAATTTGTTTTCCATATCCGGCTGACATTTCTGAAACCATAAACCATTGAGCTTCTTTATTAGGCGTTGAAAGCTTTGCTCTTGCAAAAAACATTTCCGGCTCTGAACAATCTTTTGAAGCAAACTGGTCTAAAATGTGTTTCCATTCCAAATTCAATTTCCCTTCTTTATCAATTGCATTAAAATAATTTAAATTTAAATAACTATCCGGTGAACTTCCGATTGTGCCGTCTTTTAAATTAAATTTAAATGGAGAATATCTAATCATTCCATTTTCTCTTACCAAGTTGTTTTCAAGAGATTGTAAGATTTCAACATGTTTTGCTACATCATCATAAACATTATCTGCCAGCTTTATATCGGACGTGGTAATAAATACAAGAGAAGAATCATGCGGTCTTATACCTGGGGCTTCTTCTAAATATGAACTTCTGACACGCAATTCCCCATCTTTGATAAGTTTATTTAAAGATTTTTCATCTAAAGGATTTAGAGAATTCAATCTGGTTCGTATTTTTAAAATTTCTTGATTATTTACGTATTTTGGATTATACATTAAATCCTTATATGCAGCAAAAGCACTTCTTATTGACTCTGTATCAGATGTCAAGCCGCCTTGCAGCGGAATTTCTTCCCAATTTCCTGCAGAAGGTGCAGTAGGATAATCTATAGCTTTGAAATATTTACTTAAATTATCTATTGATTCAATAACATTCTGCGGCACTGAATCTGCTGATTGATATCCATATTTCTTTCTGCCTGTTAATCCGTCAGTTATTCCTAAACAGAATTCTTTTAACGCAAGTCCATGAGATTCCAATCGTTTGTTGTTAAACCAATTAAGATCAGGCTCTAAAGTTTTTGGCATAAATATATGCGGTATACCTTGCAATGGATTACCTTCTCTATATATCCCCGGACTTTCGATGAGTTTTTGGAAATTTGATGACTGGCTATTATAATAATCACCTATTGTATTAAGAGCTTTAGTCCATGTTTCAGGACGCTTTTTCTTTTGAATATCACCAATACGCATAATATCCGTAATCCAAGCCCTATCACTCATTTCCCAGTTTTCAGATGCTCCGCATATTTTCGCTATCCCGCGTTCTTTATCTATAATCAGACCAAAATTATGATTGTCAGTAACGTCAAATACACGTTTTTTGTTAAGATATTTTATCATTTCTCCAAAATCTTGGATACTGTATCTTTCTTGCATCAAATTTGCAATTTCCCTATTATGAACAGTATACGTAACTTTGCCAAGCTTTACTTTCTGTGGTTTATATTTTGCAGCTGCAATCATTGTTTTTAGAGCATTTGCCAAATCAGATATACCACTGCCTTTATTTATTCTCTCTAACAAAAGGCGACAATCCACATTCATTACTTCTGACGGATTGTTTGGATTATTAACAATCATACTTTCACGACCGAATAATTTTCTCAAAGATTTTAGCCACTTTTCATCAACCAAAGTGAGTTTTGTGTCGTTTCCTATGTGAGACTCAAGCTTTCGTAGTGCATTTTCAGCAACCTTTGCCTTAGATAATCCCATAAAAATTGGATTATACTGTACTGGCATCGAATTAGTATTTTTAAAATTTTGTTGATTTACAGCTTGATTTTGCAAAGCATTTGTATTGGTATAATTTACATTTTGTCCAAATTTTACAGGCATTAATAATATCTTCATTCTAACTCCTAAGTTTCCTCTTAATTTCCTTTTTTAAACACCTAAAGAAAAATTTTTGCTTATATTTTAAAAAATTTTAAAAAAAGTTTACATAACTAATGATAAATTGGGATTTTTCACAACTTGAGAAGGACTTTTGTCTGG
>JBKUMA010000128.1:0-5217 GCA_046955055.1 Candidatus Gastranaerophilaceae bacterium | reverse complement strand
GGAATACAGAAATAATTGTATTTAATTTAAATCTTCTGTGCAATTATAATTATCGGTGAATATGTTAGAGTAATTTGAGGGTATTTTTCTTTGTATTTGTCACAGAAATCTTTTACTTCTTTGAACGTCCAATGCTGTGCTGTTAAAGAATTTACGCCTGTGTTTTTCATGTGGGCAAGGAGTTCCAGCGGTGATTTAAACGTTAACATTGTTTTAAATTCTTCGGAATATAAAATCTTAAATTTTTCTTTTATTTCTTCTGTAATTTGTTCTATGGATTTGTATTCAAGAGTAAGACCGGTCAGGCTTCGGATTTCGCAAAAGTTGTCAGGTGAAAATGTAGTAAATGCAATTATTCCGTCTTTGTTTAACATTGAGGAATAATGATTTGAAACTTTGGTTAAGTCCTTAAACCATTGGAACATAGCATTGGAAATGATTAAATCAACGGGTTTGGAGGTCTTAATTTTCTGTGCATTACCGCATATGAACGAAATTTCTGGAATAATTTTTTCAACATAATGTTTTGATTTATCGATTAAGTCATTCGCATAGTAGTTTTTAAAATTTAATTGTTCTTTTGCTCTTGTGGTTAAGAGTCCTGTACCGCAGCCAAGTTCCAAAACATTATCAAAATTTGAACGGAATTTAATCAATTCTTCAATAAGTTTTGCAGCAAGTTCTTTTTGTACAACAGCATTAGAGTTGTATTTTTCCATACTTTTCTTAAAGTGATTTTTGATTAAATTTGGATTTACCTGCATAATATTTCGTTCCAGTTTTTAAAATTATAGTATGGAAAATGTCCGCTTTCAATAAGCTTAATGTCTGTATTATTATCATTGTAAAAATTTATTTGATTTTTTGTCGGGACAATTTTATCGTTACTGCTTATTAAAGCTTTATCGTAAAATTTTTCGTAACTTACGTCAGTTTCTTTTATCAGTTTGTAAAGTGACTTAAGTTCGCTTTCTCTGTTTTCTATTGTACGCTGAACCGGATTAAGCATATAACGTTCAAATTCTTCTGTTTTGTCAAAAATGTTTTGGTAAAATTTACCTTCAAGTCCTGTTCTTGCATGGCGTAATGTTAGTAAAAACGGTTTTTCCGGTATACCGAATTCATTATGTACGGGATATGGTGTTCCGTTGATTGCGATTTTTTTTGTAAAATCAGGAAGCTTATCTTTGAGAATATATGCAGTATAAACACCCATTGACCAGGCTATTAAATATTTTTGTTTATAGTTGTTACTATTATTTAATATCTGAATTGCTTCACATTCGTTTTCGATTACAGAATTGTAATCGTATAACATTAACACGTCAAAGTCTTCGCATTCCAAAAATTCAAACGGTTTTTCGTCAAAGCTCCAACCAGCAAAAAATATTATAAGTTTATTGTTGTTTTGTTTGTTAAGCCAATGATATTGCATAATTCTTTTAAATCTCTTTCTTTAATTTCAGTGGTCAAAGACAGTCTAAGTCTTGATGTGCCTTCAGGTACGGTAGGCGGCCGAATGGGAAGAGTAAAATAACCGTTTTGAAACAAAATTTCGCATAGGTCTGCTGTTTCTTTGTTTCCGCCTATAATGACAGGTACAATATGACTTTCACTTCCTAGTTTTTTGCCTAAATCAAGCATTCTTGTTCTTTTTTCGTAGGTTAATGGAAGCTTATTCTCAATAATCCATTTTGAAAATGCTATGTTGACAGGCGGTAATGCTGTTGAAAAAATAAATGAACGTGATTTATTGGTTAAATAATCAATTAAAACTTTTTTCCCCGTCGCAAAAGCACCCATTGAACCGATTGCTTTGCCGAATGTACCGACTATTAAATCAATTTTGTCTATAATATCAAGTTCTTCACAAACGCCTAATCCTTTTTGACCAAAAACTCCAAAAGCGTGTGCCTCATCAAGAACGAGCATGCAGTTGTATTTTTCTTTTAACTGAACAAGACTTTCTAAATCTGCAATATCTCCGTCCATACTGAATACGCTTTCTGAAACAATAATTGCATTATTAAAGTTCTTTCGTTCTTTAATCAAAAGCTTTTCAAGGTTTTCCATATCGTTGTGTTTGTATCTGAAGAATTTACCTTTAGAAAGCTGCATACCGTCAATAATGCTGGCATGATTGAGTTTATCCGAAAATATTACATCTTGTCGTCCTGCTAAAGAACTGTTAATTCCTACGTTTGCGTGATATCCGCTGTTAAATAAAAGCGTATTTTCTGTATTGAAGAGTGTAGAAATAGTACTTTCTAATTCTTTATAAACAGGCAGCGTTCCTGTTAAAAGTCTTGCAGATGCACTACCAAAAGAATAGTCACTTTTGCATTGTGCAAGAAATTCTTCTGTTATAGCTCTGTTATCAGCAAATCCTAAGTAGTTATTTGAAGATAAGTTTAAAAGTTTTTTACCCCTAAACGTTATAAATTTTTCGTCCTTTAATTCAAAATCTTTTATATCTCTTAAATGAGAATTTTCATCAAGGGTATTTAAGGTATTAAAATATGTTTCGTACATACATTAAATTTAAGACAAAAAGAGGATATTGTCTATAAAATTCTTGTACAAAATTAAAAAAAATGTTATAATTCGAATATGCATATATATGGGGTTTTGAAAAAGAAAGCATTCACATTAGCGGAGGTTTTAATTACTCTGGGAATTATTGGTGTTGTTGCAGCAATGACTATGCCAAGTTTAAACCAAAAGCTTGAAGATCAAAAAAATATGTCTTCTTTAAAAAAGGCATATTCTGTTTTGCAGCAAGCTACAAACCTGGCTATTTCAGAGCATGAAGGCCCTGAATATTGGGGTATGAAAGATAATGATATAAATTCTATTACAGGAGTCTATAATTATTACAAGCCATATTTTAATATGATGCGTGAATGTCAAAATAAACCGGGATGCTGGGGATACCCTACTAAAAATCTAAATGGTAATGTGTATTGGGCAGCACATGATACAAGTTGGTATCAATATGCTTTTACTCTGGCGGACGGAATAAATGTTTTAATTGATATATATCCTTCTATTCGAAGTGATTTTGGAATAGATGTAGACTATCATTGTGCTGTGTTTTGGGTAGATATAAATGCTGATAAACTGCCTAACCAAATTGGTCGAGACATATTTGCATTTGTCGTTACTGCAAGAGGTCTTCAGCCTGCGGGTATAGATGATTCCTCTGATTGTGAAAAGAATAGTAGAGGTTGGAAATGTACTGCAAAAATAATCCATGATGGGTGGACTATAAAATATTAGGAATAATTACTAATTTTGTTAATCTTTATTGATAAAATGTAAATTTTTGTTTCAATTGAGATTAACAAGGGTATATATTAAGTATGTATTGTAAAATGGAGAGTTTTCTGATTGAGGAACGATGGTTGTACTATGAAAAAGATGAATTTAAGTGACAAAAAATCCTGGTCGAGGATTAAAAGGTATGCTTTTACCCTGTCTGAGGTATTAATTACTTTGACAATAATAGGTGTAATAGCGGCATTAACAATTTCTGCATTGGTAAACAAGGTTAATGAGACAAAAAATGTGGCAGCTCTTAAAAAGATTTACACAGTATTAAATCAGGTAACGATGTTTGTTGTATTGGACAAATCTTCACCTAATTACTGGGGATTAGATGAGTATTCTCCCGAGCTGGCATATTCTTATTACAAACCTTATTTTAAGGTTGTGCGGGAATGTTCAAACCAAACAGGGTGCTGGAAATATCCTACAAAGTTCTTGAGCGGCAAAGTTTATATGCGTCGTGCACAATTCTATCAGTATATGTTCACTCTTGTTGACGGTATGAACATTCTGATGAATATTTATCCAAAAGAAGTTATAGCTTCGGAATTTGGCGTAAATGTGGCAAAAGATTCTGTAGTCTTTGTCGTTGACGTAAATGGCGATTCACCGCCAAATCAGATTGGTCGCGATATATTTGCCTTTGTCCTAAACGGTAAAGAAATTGTTCCAAGCGGACGTGATAATTCTTATAATTGTAACAGGGCAGCTTCAGGGCTTACATGTACAGCAAGGATTATAAGTGACGGATGGAAAGTTACATATTACTAATAAAAAAAGCGGTTTGAAAACCGCTTTTTTTTAATCTCTTGGTCGCATTGTAGGGAATGCAATAACATCTCTTATTGAAGGAGAATTTGTCAAAAGCATTACCAATCTGTCAATGCCCATACCCATACCGCCTGTAGGAGGCATACCGTATTCAAGTGCTGTGATAAAGTCATCATCAATTTCCATGGCTTCTTCATCACCTGCAGCTTTAGCCTGAGCCTGTGCTTCAAATCTCATTCTCTGGTCTATAGGATCGGTAAGTTCAGAGAAAGCATTTGCAATTTCCCATCCGTTTACTCTTGTTTCGAAACGTTCTGTTAATCTGTCATTATCTCTGTGAACTTTAGCAAGAGGTGAAATTTCACGTGGATAATCGATAATGTGGCAAGGTTGGATTAAGCTAGGTTCAATTTTTTCTTCAAAAACTGCTTCAACAACCTGACCCCAATTCATGCCTTCTTCAACAGGAACGTGAAGGCTTTTTGCAGTTTCAATTGCTTGTTCAGAACTGTAAATTTCCATAAAATCAACGCCTGTAGCTTCTTTGATAGAACCTAACATTGTTTTTCTATCCCAAGGCGGAGTCAAATCGATTTCATGTTCGCCGTATTTAATTTTCATAGTACCAAGTACTTCTTGAGCAACGTATGCAACCATGTTTTCTGTCAAAGTCATCATATCGTTGTAATCAGCGTATGCTTGATATAATTCAATCATAGTAAATTCAGGGTTGTGGCGAGTATCAATACCTTCGTTTCTGAAACATTTACCTATTTCGTATACACGTTCTGAAACACCGCCTACAATTAATCTTTTTAAGAAAAGCTCAAGTGCTATTCTTAAAGTCAAATCCATTTCCAATGCATTGTGGTGAGTGTTAAAAGGTCTTGCATTGGCACCAGAAGCCATAGTCTGCAAAATAGGAGTTTCTACTTCTAAAAATCCATCTTTTGCTAAAAATTCTCTTATTTTTTGAATAATAAGGCTTCTTTTTCTAAAAGTATCTCTGCTTTCTTCGTTAACAATTAAATCAACATATCTTTGACGATATTTTGTTTCTGTATCAGTCAATCCATGGAAGTTGTGTAATTCTTCCATTTTTTCTTTGCTGATTTGTTT
>JBKUMA010000127.1:0-5226 GCA_046955055.1 Candidatus Gastranaerophilaceae bacterium | reverse complement strand
CCTTTGCACCTTTTACTGCTTTTACAGCATCTAATTGGGCAAGCTGGCATAATTTCAGAGTCGCCGCTGTTTCACCAAAAGCATTTTGTACACTTTTTATCAATTCATCTTTTCGTTCGGGATGTTTTTTAACAATCAATTCTATTAATTCATCAGGAATATTTCCTACAATTTTATTTTTAGCTGACAGTACTATTTCATCATAATGTTTATAATTTTGTCCGCTTCTAAAAACGCCTTTCAACCTTGAGTATCCATTGCCCCTTCCCGGAGCAGAAGAATGTATCTGAACTGAAGCTTTAGTCACTGCTTTTGAAGTTTTTGCAGAGTTCCCAGCACATAAAGCCAATACTTTATTTGATAGTTCCCTAAAAATTTTTACGGAATTAACCATGACAAATCTTCCTTATATATCCCCTACTTATATAAAATGTTTTTTTGATAAAAAGTGCTTGAAAAGATTTATAATATTAAAATATGTTTACATAAAGTCAATAATATATATAAAGTTGTAAAAAAAATTGTTTTAATATAAAATTTATACATTATGAAAATTATAATTTACGGTGCTACAGAAATCGGCTGCCTTTTAGCAACAGAATTTTTTGAAGACCATGATATTACAATAATCGACAAAGAAGAAAACAGAACTGACGAATTTAACAAGCTGGATATCAGCTTTGTTCAAGGTAACGCATCTAACATAGATGTTTTAAAAAATGCTGATATAAAAGGAGCAGATGTATTTATATCTTGTACAGGAATTGATGAGGCAAACATTGTTGCCTGCCTTACAGCGAAAAAAATAAGCGGAATAAGAACAATCTGCTTTGTAAGTAAAGAAGAGTATAAAAAGACATTAAGCTTTTCTAAGAACGGGGAGCATTTCTGCGACTTCTTTATAGACTATATAATTTGGCCTGAAGAGCTTTTAACCCAAGATATCTTCCGAATAGTTACAGTTGCACACGCACTTGATGTTGAAAATTTCGCTGACGGTAAAGCAAGACTTTTGGAATTTAAAATTCGAGAAAACTCTCCTATTGCAAATAAAAAAATTAAAGACTGCGGTTTTCCTAATGAAACACTTATCGTAGGTGTGACAAGAGATTGCGAACTTTTTATTCCTTACGGTGAAACAGAACTCTGTGTAGATGATAAATTAATATTTATGGGCACATCACACTCTCTGGACATTCTTGCCGGAACTTTTTTTCACGAAAAAGAATATGTTAAGTCTGTTGCTATAATAGGCGGCGGTAATGTTGGCTTAATGCTTGCACAAAATCTTGAAACATTAAAAATTAAAACTAAAATAATCGAAAAAGATTACGACAGATGCCAGTATTTGGCACAAGAACTTAAAAACACACTTGTTATTAACGGTGACGGCACAAATCTTAAACTATTGGATGAAGAAGAAATAGGTTCTACCGATGTTGTAATCAGTGTAACTAACAACGATGAAAGAAATTTACTTTGTTCACTATTATCTAAACAGTTAGGTGTAAAACGTGTAATAGCAAGAGTTGCCAAAGTTTTGAATATACCTTTATTTGAAAAAGTCGGCATAGATATAGCAATTTCTCCTAAAACTTCCGCTATTAACGAGGTTAAGAACGATTTAGCGGAAAACGATGTTGATATCCTGGCAACAGTTGAACAAGGTCAGGGTGAAGTTTTAGAAATAAACGTTCTTCCTGAATTTAACGAAAAACGAATTATGGATTTGAAATTCCCTGAACATGCTATTATTGGGATTATTCAGAGAAAAAATAACGTAATTATTCCAAAAGGTGATACTGCACTAAAAACTAACGACCTGTTAATTATTTTCACCAGAACGGAAAATGCAAACATTATAAAACAATTTTTTAAGGTAAAATAGAATGCGATTAAGTTATCTTGCTTATGCAATAGGTATAATAATGATTTATATAGGGATAGTAATTCTTGCACCTGCAGCAGTTGCAATTTATTACCATGAATACAGTTCTGTTATACCTTTTGTCACTGCAAGCTTAATATCAATGCTAACAGGTTTGTCATTAAGAACATTTGTTCAAGGTGCATCTGCTATAGAAAACTTAAATGATATTAAAAAAGCTGAAGCCTTATTTATAGTTGCTGTATCGTGGATGGTGTTCGGTATTATATCTGCAATACCGTATTTATTTTACGGCATAACACCACTTGACGCACTATTCGAATCTGTTTCAGGTATAACAACAACAGGGGCGACTATATTAACTAATTTCAATTATGCACATGCATTTTTCTTCTGGAGATCTTTAACCCAATGGCTTGGCGGCTTAGGAATTATCGTATTGTTTATTGCTATCCTTCCTCAATTTGCCGTTGCGGGGCGTCAAATGTTTTTTGCCGAAGCTCCAGGACCGACAGAAGATAAATTTACACCGAGGATAAGAAATACAGCATCTGCTTTATGGAAAGTATATGCTGGACTTACAATATTAGAAATAATTCTTTTAATGTGGGCTAAAATGCCTGGATTTGATGCAATATGTAACTCTTTATCAACGCTTGCTGCAGGAGGCTTTTCACCTAATCCAGAAAGTATAATGGGATACCATTCAAACTATATAACATGGATTGTTTTAATTTTTATGTTCTTTGCCGGAGCAAGTTTTAACCTTCAATACAAAGTCATTGTTCAAAAAAATCCATTACTTCTATTCAAAAATGAAGAATTCAGAACATATTTATTCTTGGTATTGTTTATGTCAGGCCTGATAGCTGTATCTTTAATTCTTAATGACAGATATAATTTATTCGGAGCAATAACAGCTTCACTTTATCAAGTCATAAGCATAACTACTTCAACAGGTTCTGCAAGTGCTGATTACGCACAATGGAATTTCACTTCCAAAATATTATTATTTCTTGTAATGTTTATGGGATCTTGTGCAAGTTCTGCTGGCGGCGGTATCAAAATGGCAAGATGGCTTGTTGTATTCAAATCGATGAAAAGCGAACTTCTTAGAATATTACACCCAAATGCTATTGTGAATATTAAAGTTGATAACAAAACAGTTGCCCCTGAAGTTGCAAGACAAATAATTGTATTTGTATTTTTCTATTTTCTTATTTTCGGAATTACAGCTGTATTAATGACTATAATTGAACAAAGTACGACAATAGGCTTAACCGGAGCTATAACAGCAATCGGGAATATTGGTCCGGGGTTTGGACAAATAATAGGCCCTATGGGAAGCTTCTCAAGTCTTCATCCTTTATCCAAATCACTTATGGTAATCGGAATGCTTGTCGGACGTCTAGAATTAATTCCGTTTTTGGTATTCTTACAGACTGATTTCTGGTCATTAAAAAGAAATTAATATTCCAAAAGCCTCAGACCGGTAGAAAAATCTACTATGCTTAAATGATTGAAATGAACATTGAATATGATTAAATCGTTATTATAATATCTGATATATGAGGATATAAAATAATTGAAATTTTATAATACAAAGAAGTTAATCATATCTTTTGCCGTTATAACTCTTTCTATTGTACCAGCAATGGGCATAGAAAGTATAAGTGTTGAGAAAAACGCGATTTTAAATATAAAAGATTGCATACAGTTAGCACTCCAAAACAGTCCCGCAATAAAAAAAGCCAGATATAATTATGGACTTGCAAAGAATAATGTTACTATATCAAAGTCAGCATATTTTCCGACAATAGGCGTTGGCACAGGATATTACGTAGCACAGAACGCTACAAGTAACAGCTTAATGCGTAACGGAAATATGAACTATTATTCTGCAGAGGCTTCTATTAATCAGCTTATATACGACTTTGGCAAAACTTTTGCAGATGTTAAAATGCAAAATTTTAACAGAATTGCAGCCCTCTATGATTTTGATTTTGCCGTACTTGATACAATATTCAGTGTGAAAACAAACTATTACGGCGTTTTAGCAGCAAAAGCAACAGTCGAAATTAACAAAGCAAATGTTCAGATAAACGAAAGAAACTATCAAAGGACAAAAGCATACTTTGAAGAAGGTATAAAATCTAAAATCGATTTAGTGAATGCAGAAGTAAATTTAAGTGATTCAAAAGTTACCCTCGTTGACTCAGAAAAACTATATCAGAATGCACTTGTTAAATTAAATAACTCAATGTATATTGCATTTGCTCCCGAGTATGAAATTGAAAACCCAGAATCTTTCAATGTTAAAACCACACCGGTAAATCTTAACAAAATCTCTGAAAGTACGGATATAAGCACTCCTCCAAAAGATGTTTCAAATGCATTTTTAACTTCAGAAGTACAAAAAATAGATATAATTGAAGATTATAAGTTTGAACCGTTCAAGTATACATTTGATGAATCTGTCCAACTTGCTTACAAAAACAGACCTGACTTAAAAGCTTATGATGCAACGTTAAAAGCCATGAAAGAAGCATTAAAATATACCAAACGCGAATATCTGCCTGAACTTAGTGCGAGAGGCGGTTACGGTTACAGAGATACAAATAATACAAATTCATTCAACGTTTCTCTTAATTTATCAACTTCTATAAATATGCTGAGCACAAAAAAAGAAATTGATAATGCAAAAATTCAGGTTGAGATAGCACAGAACGAAATAGATTTAGCAAAACAAGATGTATATTTTGAAATTCAAGACGCATATATTAATATGAAACAATATGAAAAACAAATACCACTTCAAGCAGTAAAAGTAAGACAAACTCTGGAAAACTTTGAGCTTGCTGACGGAAGATATGCTGTGGGGATAGGTGATTACATTCAACTGCAAGACGCAAAAGTTAATTACAATAACGCACAGCACCAATATGTTCAAACAGTGTATAATTATAATGTAGCACGTGCAAACCTTGAAAAAGCAATTGCTTTACCTCAAGCTGTTACAACAACAATAGAGGATTAATCAATGAATTTTAAAATTAAAATCAAAAAAAGATACTTGATACCTGCAATAACTTTGTGTTTATTTTTAATTGTAATAGCAGTAATAACATCTGCAGGCAAACAGGTAAAATATGAGACGCAAGCCATTGAACGCTGCACAATAACACAATTTGTAGAAGCATCAGGTACAATTAACCCGGTAAATACAGTAAGTGTAGGTTCAACTGTTTCAGGTCTTATTAAAGAGATATATGTTGATTTTAATTCTCAGGTAAAAAAAGGACAGATACTTGCACAGATAGACCCTGCAACATTTGAAG
>JBKUMA010000126.1:0-5228 GCA_046955055.1 Candidatus Gastranaerophilaceae bacterium | reverse complement strand
ATTTAATACTGATGTTAAAGGTGCTATCAATGACTGTGAACGACCGGAACGGAATGATATTTTCAACGCATTTGACGGATTAAAACCGCAAGATGTTAAAGTTTTGATTATCGGTCAAGACCCTTATCCTGATAAAAAAGGAAATAAAGTCGCTCACGGTTTGGCATTTTCTAGTAAATCAAATTATTGTCCGAGTTCTTTGAGAAAGATTTTTGATGAAATTGAGAAAGAATACGGAAAACGTGATTTTAAAAGCAATGACTTAACCTGTTGGAAAAAACAGGGAGTTTTATTACTTAACACTGCATTAACATATTCTGAAAATAAATCTTTAGATGAGCGTTTAAAGATATGGAAACCCTTTGTAATGCATATTATATCTAAACTTCTAAATTACAAACAACCATTAGTAATTATGCTTTGGGGCAAAAAGGCTCAAAAACTATTCAGGAGCATAGAGGGCAATAATGACCTGTTAATCTTGAAATCTTCTCATCCGCAAGCTAGAGGAAAAGATAACGCATTTTTCGGTTGTAATCATTTTAGACAATGTAATAAGTTCTTAGAAAATGAAAAATACAAGCCAATTGAATGGTGGAAAACTTATGGGGTGAAAGAAGCGTAATGAAAAAAATTTTCCAATCGTTAATAATTATCAGCTTAGCACTAATGCCAACACTGTGTTTTGCTGTGGATTTAAACTCGACAATTCCTACGAATTTTCCAAGACAAAAACCAATTCCCAAAGTATATTCAGAAAGAGCAACTATTCAAGCATTTTATGATAATTGGGCTGAAAATATAGGAAACGACATTAAGATTAAAAGTTTTGAGACAGAGTTTACAGGTATTGGATATAAGCAAGAAATAACAAATGATTTTTTCCCAAAATGGAATTTGCCTAAAACCGCAAATCAAGATTTTATTACCTGTAATTTATATAGCGGTATATTCAACAGTACTGCGTATAAAAGATTAAAAACGCCATTATTGTATGATGAAGAACACAATATTTGTGTGGCTGCTACAGCAGTAAGAGATTATTCAAATACTGATATACCCTATTTTGAAGAACCTTCTATGATGCGAAACATTGTAAGTATATCAGGCTATTTTCCTGATATTCCTCCTGGAAGTATTAAGCTAAAAGAAATTGCATTAATTCCCAGCACAGCTCAAGATGAAAAGAAAATTGAAAAATATGTTAAAGAAACAATGAAGTTATATAAAAATTTTCTTAGAGCTGAAGAATTAGGTGTTTCTATAGATAAAGTTCCGTCTAAATTTTCTCAAACATTACAAAAAGGTCTAGTTGATATAATTGAATGTACAGGAGGTCTGTTATTAAATCCTTAAAGATATTTTTTTCAATAATACTAACAATCTTATTCGTACAAAACATAGTATTTGCAGGCGGGAATGTTACATATAAAACTGTAGGCAATACAACTACTTTTTATTCTCGCGGAGAAGTAGTTGGTACATACAAAATAAAGAGTATGCCTAGTGGTCTTGTGGAAACAGAAGCTTGTTATGGGGATTTATGTCATTATCAGGTTATGACATCTATGATGGCAAAGAATTACATTTATACTATAAAAGAGCAATTAGAAGTTATTTGTGCAATTGGAGAATCTTTTGAAGAACAAAAAAAGCAAGAACAGGCACAAGAACGAGTTAGGCAAGCTAATAAATCTATTATTGTAAAACAAGTTACCATTACCAACTCTAAAGGCGAAAAAATATCGTTGCAAGAAGATAAAAATGGAGATGACTATTTGGTTATAAATGGTAAAAGAGTTAAAACAATAGGAAAAAATCTTGTAACTGAAAAAGGTGTTGTTTATGACCCTTATCCTGAAAGTTCTCAATTGGAAAATGTAATTGCAACAGCTCAAAGAGAAGATATATATAAGACAAAGAAGCGAAGTTATGAAGAAATAATCTATTCTTCTATCGACCTTTGTGATTTATTTAAAATTGTTTATAAATTAAGAGTTGAGCATGGCGTTAGTTATGAAGATGCAAAAAAATTAATGACTTTTGGTGTAGATAATAGGCATTATAAACCTACAGATTTATTGTTTCCTAGCGAAAAACAGGCGGTCAAGTATCAAAAGAATCGTGATGATATGAATAAAAAGCTTAAAAGTGTTAACTTTCCAAAAATGTAGAGGTTTTATGTATAAAAAAACAATTTTTCTAACAACTTTAACAGGATTTTTTCTACTCATCATTAGTTGTGTTGTAGCTAAACCATATTTATCAAGTATTGACTATAAGAGTGAACAAATACTATTATGTCCAACTTTTGAGGAAATGGAGCAAAACCCTGAATTAAGTAATTTGGGATGTGCTTGTGGGTCTGATTTATTTTCAAAAGAAGATATGGATACAGCAGTCGAATTTTTGAAAAAGATAAAATATGCGGTTAAGGAAAATGATACTGATTATATTGTAAATGCGTTCACATATCCTTTAACAATTGAAAGCTCTACTAAAACATACACTATAAATACTCCAGAAGATTTTTATATGCGAAACTTTAATCTGAGTAAGTTATTGCCTATCCCACCTCATGAAAGATTGTTTTGGAATTATCAGGGTTTTATGTATTCAGGACTTCGGTTTTATGTGAAAGATAATAAAGTAATAGAACTAAAGATTTTTACTAATTAAAAATTATTAAAGAGAGGATTTGATGGGTATTTTAAGTTATATAGTTATTGCTTTGTTTTTATTGGTATCCATAGGATATAGCATAATATTTGAAAATATTTTTGCAGGGTTCGGAATTGGTTTGCTCTTTGTTTTATGCCTTTGGATGGCTTTTTTACCTCTATGGATTGCAAGAGTACGGAAACATCCGCATAGCTTAGCAATATTTCTGATTAATTTATTACTTGGTTGGACTTTGTTATTTTGGTTAGTTGCTCTTATATGGGCTTTTGTCGGGAAAGAAGATAAACAGGCTTAGCCCTATAGATATAAAATTTTTCTTCTCCTTTTTTAAGCAACAGAAATTTATTAAGCTTATTAGAAGAATAAATCAGTTCAAACTCTATTTTATCATCTTTTTCCTGTTCAAGTAGCTCCATAATATTTTTTAGAGCTTTTTTACAGATTGGCAAAATTTGTACAAGTTGATTACCTTCATATTTCCAATAAGGTATTTCTTCAATATTTGCAACTGTAATCTTGTTAAGATCAGCTTTTCTTATTAGCTCAGTTCGGTCATCTACACCATACTTTAGACAAAGTGAATCAATTCTTGCATCACAGCTTTGTATTGGCATTTGTAAGTTTTGATTGATTTGTGCAAAACTAAGCCCCATTTTAAAGCCCTGTAATATAGTTAATTCTTCTTTTGTTAAATACATTTTTAACTCCTTTTGTTTAGTCAAAGAAATAATAAACCTTTTTAAAATATCTTGTTCACAAATTCATCGTTTCGCTAACTATGAGAGGGTTTTGCCACAATTACCAAGTTTGCAAACATCAATGTTTTATCAGCTTAATTAAAATTTTGAGTCAACTCCACATATTCAATGACGATAGGCTGAGTAGGTTTATTTACATTAAAAATACCTTTCATAATTACCTTGTTATTAAGTTGTAGTTCTTTTTCAAAAATTTTTATCTTTTCTTGATAACAAATACATTCAGCTTTGTCCTGCTTATCTTTAAGAGTTACTAAATGCACAAGGGTATTCGCATCTTTATCAATAGTTAATTCTGAAATTGCAATTATCTCACCTTTTAGTGTTACTGGAACTGGATTATAGTCAATTGGAAATTTTTCTGACTCCATGTTTTTATCCTTTCAATTAATTATGTGTAACATTGATATAATAATTGGTTTTATAAAATTACGCTCCCAAATTCATCGTTTCACTATCTATGAGAGGATTTTAAGCATACTAATCTAGAAAATTTGTTAATAACCCCAAGTTAAATATTTGCTATGCAAAATAAACCTATTGCAGGTCGAAACTTATGTGATAATTGGCATTTACCATAGGTGAAATTCCTAAAATATATGCCCTATTTGGGATTGACTGGATTTACGGCAAAGACCTTTATGTTATATGCAATATTGTTTAATTGCTGAGACCCTCTAAAATCAACAAAATTTTTCAGCAGTCCCTAAACAGTCCCTTTTTAGACCCAATTTGGTATTTTTTAAAAATTTCTACAGGGCAGAAACACACTAAAAAAGAGTCCTTTCGGACTCTTTTTAAATGGAGGAGGAGGTGGGATTCGAACCCACGGTACGCGTGAACGTACGACAGTTTTCAAGACTGCTCCAATCAACCGCTCTGGCACTCCTCCAGTAACTTTTGTTGGATGTAATTCAATTGTATAAAATAAATTTCGTTTGTCAAGATATTCATTTCGGGATTTATATACAAGTTTACACTAAATAACTATCAAATAGCCACTGCGAGGTTAGGTGAAGCACCCTAAAAAAATTCATATAAAAAGTATATATTTTGTACGCATAGAATTATAATTTCTTTTATTATAAGCTTTTAACCATAACCTAAGGAGTTTCAAATGACAATCTCAATCTTACCTTTTCATACCCAAAATCAACCTGGATTTAAGGGTGCTGAATTGAACAAGCGTGCAGCACAGGAACTGGAAACAGTTGTTAAACCGTTTCTGGCTCAATACAAACGTCCGCAATACAACAGCCTGATGGAACAACTCGGGGCAAAGCTGCAACAATTCACGGCTTCAAATAAATATATTCAGCCAAATTACAACCCAAACCAATTTAAGGAAGTAAGCAGGTTAAAACTTGGCGAATTAGATACAAATCTGGAGGAATTTGAATACCTGGCAAAGAAATCCGAAAACTGGTTTGCCGGAAACGATGCCCGCACTGTGGCGCAAACAATCAGAAAAAGCGGACTTTTTGAAGCTCCTGATTTTTTGTCCGGTGCTTTCGGGTTTTACCAAAAGATGAAAATGGATATCAAAAACGGACTTGTCAATATGACATATAAAAAATTAGCCCCTGAACAATATGCAAAAGAACAAACAATATATAACGCACAACAAAATCTGTTGATGAGCTCTTCCTGGTATGTAGATGTCGATTCTTATACAAAACGGATTCAAAAAAACTTGGAGAATAATTCACTAACAGAAAACCTTTATGATGACTCAATACAAAAAATATCAAACGCAATTAAGACGCATAAAAGACTATTACCAAATAT
>JBKUMA010000125.1:0-5235 GCA_046955055.1 Candidatus Gastranaerophilaceae bacterium | reverse complement strand
ATTTCATGATATCACAAGAAATTACCATGGATAATCGTCCTTAATCTCCCATCCGTCATACTGGATTATTGCACCACAAGAAAATCCAGCGTAATATCCGTTAACACTGGTTTGAGCTTTGTTACATGCCCCATTTGAATCGTTTAATTGTTTATCTCTCCAACTCGCATTGGGTCTATTAGGTAGATTCAGATCTGTATTTAACGAAAATTTAAAATTTTCTGAGTATCCAAAGTTGAACACAAAAATGTCTCTCCCTCATTTATTTGGTTTTTTATCTCCGTTTATGTCATAAAAAATATAATGAAAATGTCCGTGGTTTGAATAATTTACGTAGAGATAAAAACATGTTCCGTCATCAAGATAATACCATTTCTGGTCTCCAAAAATACTACCTCTGCCTGCTAAGTTATACATTTTGACATTTCTACGTTTAAAAATATAGTGGCCTAACTGAGGCATAAGGTATTTGTCTACAAAAGTAGTGTTTTCATATCCATGATATTCTTCAAATGTGTTATTAATATATGTTTCCGGCCAGCTTGATATTGGTCCGTATTCTGCTTCTGCTGTTTCAAAGGCATTAAGTAAACGGCTGTATGCCTTTTTTAATTGTACAACAGTTTGTTTTTTCTGGTATTTGGTAACAAGGCTGGTAATCGTTAAGGCAGCGACAACTCCAATAATTCCTAATGTAATTAAAACTTCTGCCAATGTAAATGCTGATTTCTTGTTGTGATATTTCATATCACTATTGTAACATCTTTTGTCTAAATTACAACATTTGCGGGGGGGGGCAGAAATTTAAAGCTCTGTATAGCATTTTTACCTCCTTAAGTTTATACTATAGCACCATGTGAAGCATCTTGAACATTTTTGGCATATTTATACAAATATCCTGACTTAATTTGCGGTTCAAAAGGCTTTAAATTTTTTCTTCGTTTTTCAAGTTCCGTGTTGTCAACTAAAAGCTCAATAGAACGGTTGTTAATGTCGATTTTTATTTTATCACCATCTTCAATTAACGCTATTGTTCCGCCGTTTGCAGCCTCAGGACAAATATGTCCTACACATATACCGCGTGTGGCACCTGAAAATCTTCCGTCTGTGATTAGAGCACATTTTTTACCTAAGCCTTTACCGACAAGAAGCGATGTAGGTGCAAGCATTTCTCTCATTCCGGGGCCGCCTTTAGGACCTTCATATCGGATAACAATAACATCACCAGCTTTAATTTTGTCTGTTTCTAAAGCTTTCATTGCATCTTCTTCACAATCGTAAGTTTTGGCTGTGCCTTCAAATTCGTAGCATTCAGGAGCAACACCAGATGTTTTAATAACACATCCGTCTTGTGCAAGATTGCCGTATAAAACACTCAATCCAGGTTGTGTATATTCTGAATGGTCGTATTCCGGTATTACAGATGTGTCAGCCCAGGCTTGTTTTGCTATTTCTTTTGTAGAAAGTCCTGATACAGTTTTGGTATTTGATAAAAATTTATCCAATGATTTTAATACGGCAGGAATGCCTCCGGCATTATGAAAATCAGTCATAGTCAACGATGATGACGGATTGATTTTAACTATCTGGTGAATTTTTCCGCTTAAATCTTCAAAGTCGTTAAGAGTAATATCAATTCCGCCGGCATTGGCAATTGCGAGAATATGTAAGAATGTATTTGTAGAGCCGCCAAGTGCTAAATCCGCAACTATTGCGTTTCTTAAACTATCACGCGTAATTATTTGAGACGGCTTCACATCTTTTTTTACAAGTTCTAAAATAGCCATACCGCTTTCGAATGCAATTCGTCTTTTTCTGGAAGACACAGCAGAAGCAGAAGAGCAGTAAGGCAGACTCATTCCCATAACTTCTGTTAGACTTGCCATAGTATTTGCAGTATACATTCCCTGACAAGCACCGGCTGATGGGCAAGATTCTTCTTCTAAATTCATAAGATGCTCTTTAGAAATTTCACCTGCTCTGTATCGTCCAACAGCTTCAAATGCTCCTGAAACCATTGTTAATTTATTTTCACCTCTGCAAGATCCGTCAAGCATTGGTCCTGCTGTAACAATTATTGCGGGAATATTTAATCTTAATGCTCCTATTAACATCCCCGGAGTTATTTTGTCACAATTAGAAAGCAATACTATGCCGTCAAGCTGGTGTGCTGCGGCGACACTTTCAACGCAATCAGCAATTAAATCACGAGATGGCAGTGAATATCTCATTCCGCTGTGTCCCATAGCAATTCCATCGCAAATAGCTGGAACTCCGAATATAAAAGACTGACCGCCTGCACTGTGAATTCCTTTTTCAATTTGGCGTTCCAAATCTCTCATTCCGATATGTCCGGGAACTAAATCTGAGAATGAACTTGCAATACCGATAAACGGTCTTTCCATACTTTTTTTACTAACGCCGGTTGCCATTAAAAGTCCGCGGTGAGGAGTTCTAGCTATACCTTTTTTAATATTATCACTTTTCATATTTACATTATACTCCAAAATATGTTATAATAATAGAGTAAATATAAATAAAGGAGCAATTATGAAAAAATCATTATTAAATACCCGCAATGTCGGGGGGGGGGGCAGAAATTTAAAGCTCCTTAAGGGCTTTGCGGCATTTACTTTATCAGAAGTTTTAATTACACTCGGAGTAATTGGGATTGTGGCTGCGTTGACGTTACCGTCTCTTATTGCAGATTATCAGGAAAAAGTTCTTGTAAATCAGGCTAAAAAATCATATTCAGTTATTATGAATGCTTTAACGGCATACAATTATGAAAATGAATCGGTAGGAAATTACAGTACTTTAATGGATGCTAATAAAAGCTCAGAAGAAATTTTAAATGATTTTGCCAAATTTTTCAATGTTATTGCTATTTGCAAGTCACCAAACCTTAAAAAATGCGGAGGTAGTTACAAAATTAAAACGGCATATCCTCGCAATAATGGTAACGGAAAAAATTACGTATCGTATCATTTTTCCGACAGAATGCTTATTAAAGATGGAAGCATAGTGTCTTTAGAGAGAAGTACTACGGTGCCTGGAGCGTGTTATTACGAATGGCAGAAATCAGAAACAGATGCAGATGGTAATTTTATATTAAACTCTGACGGTAGTATCAAACAACATACTGCGATAAGTTCCAGATGTGGTAGAATAATGGTTGATACAAATGGACTTAAAGGCCCTAATCGTATGGGGTCGGATGTGTTTGTTTTTCAGCTTCTACAAAAAGAAATAACTTGGATGGACTCAGAAGGAAGTATGCTATATCCCTTGTCTCAGGGTATAGTTCAACCATATAAAAATTATGGACTTGATTCCGATTATGGAACTTAACCTCAATTGTATTCCTTGAGTTAAGTAAATATTATTCTATTTTTATATTTACATAATCTCCACAAATATGTTATAATAATAGAGTAAATATAAATAAAGGAGCAATTATGAAAAAATCATTATTAAATACCCGCAATATCGGGGGGGGGGCAGAAATTTAAAGCTCCTTAAAGGATTTCAAGCCTCTTGTAAATTCTATAAAAACTGTTATAATAGTGACATGACGTATCACAATAAAAGATTTGCATTCACTCTGGCAGAAGTTTTAATCACTATTGGTATTATCGGCGTTGTTGCCGCTTTAACTATGTCGTCTTTGATTACAGGCTACAAGCGGCATGAACTTGAAAACAGATTTAAAAGAACTTCTGCTTTAATCGAAACAGCATTGAGAAACACTGTAAATGAATTTAGTCTTGATGATTGTGCTTATTATCCTGCAAATCTTCCTTGTACTCAAATTTCTTCTCCTTTACGTATGGAGATGAATAACTATTTTGTATCTCAATTCAAAGTTGTTAAAACTGCTTTCAAAGAAGGAAATGCTTTTACAGATGCATTTTCAGAAAAGTTAAGCAAAATACAGGTAAAGACTTATGATGGTGCTATAAATGGCAAAAATCCTGTTCATGGTATTGGAAATTCTGGTTATGAACTAGTGAGAAAAACATATTCATATATATTAGATGATGGAAGTATGATTACACCTATAGCTTTTCAGACACATGGACCAAGAGATGGAATGAAAGTTTTATTCGATACAAACGGTCTTTCTAAAGGTCCAAATAGAATGGGTTACGATGTTTTTATATATGATAGCGGATATTATTGGGCTAATGAATGCGGTACCGCAAATGGTGATTACGGCTGTTATAAATATGCTCAGGCTGATCAAAATCCTGATGATGAGAATAAAGGTTATTGGGCTAGTTTAGAACTCTAACTATATTCCAGGCTTCATCCCATTCAACATGACCGTTCAAATCAATATTATGATAATAATAAATATTATCAATGTATTGCGGGTTGAATATCTTTGATTTAGCAAGACGTTTGATAATATCTGGCAAAAGAGCAGTACTTCCTGCTAGAGTACCTTCTTTTGATGTAGCTTTCACACCGTCGTAGTATATTTTTTCGTCGGCGAATGTCATTTCTTTAAGGCTGCTTTTAGTTATAGGCAGACAATCACTAATCAATATAATTTTGTCTTGCGGCTTAGTTTTAAAAACAAGTTTCAATGCTTCATCAGAAACGTGTATGCCATCGGCTATAATTTCAGTATATATATTGTCATTAATTAAGGCGGATAGTGCAGTTGAAGAACCTCTGTGTGAAATACCTTCCATTGCATTGAACATATGAGTTACTCCGGTGCATTTCGCCAAATTTCCTCCGATGCAATGTCCTGCTTGAACTTTTATACCTTTAGAAAGCAGATACCCACATAAGTCAAGATTTTCATCAAGTTCAGGTGCCAGTGTAACTATTTTAATAAAGTCATCTTCAATGAGTTTGTAGTTATCAATAGTCGGTTTTAGAAAATACTTCGGGTTATGAATTCCTTTTTTCTTTTCGTTAAGAAAAATCCCTTCCAAATGGATTCCGAAAATTTTTGCCATATCGGAAGTTTGTTTTAAAGAAGCTTCTTTTATAACAGCAATTGCTCGCTTAGTATTATCAATACTGTCAGTCACAATAGTCGGAAAAATTCCTCCAATACCGTATTTTAATATCTCTTGAGACAAATACAAAATGTCATCAACATTTGCAGTATTGAAATCTATACCAAATGCACCATGAAAATGCTGTTCAATTAAAAGTTTAGTCTTAACCATATTATAATTATACCTTAACCTTGAATAAATATCAAAAATATATTAT
>JBKUMA010000124.1:0-5270 GCA_046955055.1 Candidatus Gastranaerophilaceae bacterium | reverse complement strand
GGTGTGCATCTTGTGAAACAGCTCTTGCAGAAGCAGAAGTTGAATATGCAGACCATACTTCAACATCAATTTATGTAAGATTTAAATTTGATGATGAAAGTGCTAAAAAAATTAACAGTCTAGTTTCAGGCACAGAAGGAAAAGATATATACTCTGTAATCTGGACAACAACACCTTGGACTATTCCTTCAAATATGGCAATCAGCGTTCACCCTAGATTTGATTATACTTTCTTTGAATACAAAGGTGATGTTTACTTTGCTGCCCAAGATTTATTAGGAAGCTTCCTTTCAGATGTTGAATGGGATGAAGCTGATATTAAAGTTTTAGGCCAAGTTAAAGGACAGGACTTAGAACTTTTAAATACAAAACATCCTCTTGTGGATAGAAAATCACCTATTATCTTAGGTGAACACGTTACATTGGAAGCTGGTACAGGTTCTGTTCATACAGCTCCGGGGCATGGTCTTGAAGACTATGAAATAGGATGCAGATATGGTATAGAAGTATTTTCTCCGCTTGATAGCAGAGGTGTTTGGACTGATGCTGTTCAAGATAAAGATTTAGAAGGCGTTCCTTATTACAAAGGAAATTCAATTGTTATTGAAAAACTGCAAAATAACGGTGCATTGCTTGCACAACAAGATATTCAGCACAGTTATCCTCATTGCTGGAGATGTAAAAATCCTGTAATCTACAGAGCAACTCCTCAGTGGTTCGTTAAGGTTGAAAAATTTAGAGATGAAACTCTTGAAGCTATTAAAGGTGTTAAATGGATACCTTCAAGCGGAGAGGCTAGAATTTCCAATATGGTTGCAAGCCGTACTGATTGGTGTATTTCCCGTCAACGTGCTTGGGGTGTTCCAATTCCTGTTTTCTATTGCGAAGATTGCGGAGAAGTAATTGTAACAGACGAAACTATTGAAAATGTTGCAAAAATCTTTGAAAAAGAAAGCTCTGATGCGTGGGTTAAATACAGTGCAAAAGAATTATTACCAGAAGGATTTAAATGTCCTAAATGCGGAAGTGTTCATCTGACAAAAGAAAACGATATTATGGATGTTTGGTTTGATTCGGGTATTACTTGGCGTGCTGTTGTTAACAAACGTAGTGACGAGTTGGGTACAACTCCTGTAGAAATGTATTTGGAAGGCTCTGATCAGCACAGAGGCTGGTTCCAGTCTTCATTGCTTACATCAATTGCTACTCAAGGTATTGCACCTTATAAATCAGTTCTTACTCACGGTTTTGTATTTGGTGAGGATGGTAGAAAAATGTCTAAGTCTTTAGGCAATTACATTAGACCTGATGAAATAATTAAAACTTATGGTGCTGATATTCTTAGATTATGGGCAGCATCTGTCGATTATAGGAATGATACAAAAATCGGTAACAATATTATTAAACAGTTGGCAGAAATCTTTAAGAAAACAAGGAATACTTCAAGATTTTTAGTAGGTAACTTATTTGATTTTGACCCTTCTGTTGATTATGTTAAATATGAAGACTTAAAAGCTATTGATAAGTTTGCATTACATAAATTGAACCAATTAATTGTAAGTGTTACTGAAGCGTTTAATAATTACGAATTCTATAAATACTTCCAGCAATTACAAAACTTTGCGGCAGTTGATTTGAGTTCATTCTATCTTGATATTGTTAAAGACAGACTTTATACAGCAGGTAAAAAATCACTTTCTCGTCGTGCTTGTCAGACAGTATTATTTGAAATATTGCAGACTTTAGTGAGAATGCTTGTTCCTGTAATGCCTCATCAGGCAGAAGATATTTGGATGAGTGTTCCAGAATGCCAAAAAGACGGATTGGAAAGTATTCTTCTATCAAATTGGCCAAAGGCTAATTCTGAGTGGACAAATGAAAAACTTGAAGAAGATTTCTCAAAAATTCTAAAAGCCAGAGAAGTCGTAACACGTGCTATTGAGCCTTTACGTGCAGAAAAACAGGTTGGAAGTTCTTTAGAAGTTGCTGTTTATGTCAGCGTTGCTGATAATTCCGTGTTAAAAGCTAATGAAAATGAACTTTGCAATATATTCATCACTTCACAGGCATGTGTAACCGATGTAAAACCTGAAAATGTATTGAATGAATACAAAGAAGATGATTACACAGTATGGGTTACAAAAGCAGAAGGCGAAAAATGTTCACGCTGCTGGAAGTACAGAAAGTTAAATTCTGACGGAATTTGTGAAGAGTGTTTAGAAGCAATTCAATAATAAACTTAAAAAGACCGATTGAAAAATCGGTCTTTTTATTTATGTCTGATTGTATCGTTTAAAAAATTTAATGCTTTTTCTCTGTTGATGGCTTCTTTGCTTTCTGTTGAAATGTCAGGTGTCAGAACTCTTTTTTTATGATTATCTATTATACAAAAAGATCCACAATTTTCGTTAAACCAAACATTACCTGTGTAATTATATATTCTCATTTTTTCCTGGCAATCATCATATGATTTACAATTCTTTTCAACCTGTGGCTCCGGACGGTCTTCAATTGCTTGTGATTTCAGGGTGTAATATTTTTTTAAAGGTTTTTCTTCAACTGCATTTGAAATGGTTTTAAGAAATCTTTGGCTATATTGAGAGCTTTTGGAATACATTACATATATATATCTTTTGTCATTGTGAAGAATTTCATAAAAGAAGTCTTTTTCGCCGGTATAGCTGTAAACTTCTTGAGGGATATCTATTATTCTTGCATTGGAAGGATTAACGATTTCATTTTCATAGTAATAGAATGTTCCAAATCCTAACAGAGTAAGGAAAATTATTCCAATAATAAATTTTACCATTAGTAGCCCTCATTTCCAAAGCTATATTACTATAATAAACATTTTTATTTATCATATCTTTAGTTGAATTTGGTTTGTAAAGAAATGTTACTTAAATTGTATACTTCCCTAAAGTTTTGAAAGATTAATGCCGATATTAAAGTTACAGTTACGATTAATGAAAGGAAAAGCTAAGACTTATGGGAATGTCAGCTTCTCAAGCACGTTTATTAAGTATAACAGCACGTATGTCTGATAACGAAAATACCGGACAAAGCGTTTCTTATTCTAAGCAACGTCTTGCAGATCAAACTCAACAAATAAATTCTGAATATAATGAAGCATTGGCAGCTACTAAGTTAACTGTTTTAACCGGCTTTTCCGGCACAGATGCTCAATATACTGATATTTCTTATAATTTGATGACTGGTCTTCAAATGGCAGAAAATACAAAGCAGTATGTTGTTACTGATACGATGGGTAGAGCTATGGTTTCTGAATCTATCGCTGATGCATATGTTAAAGCTAGAGGTGATTTTAACAGTTTTCTTGCAGTGTTTGGCTATTCTCAAGCAGATATTGCTGTAAGTATTGCAGGAAGCGGACATTTGACAGAAGATACTATGACTGAAAATGAAATTGCAGCAGCAACTAAAGTTCATGAAGCTTGGGACAAATACTATTCAAGTATCGGAATGACTCTTGGTGATGATGTGTTCACACCTGGTGATAAAGAGCATGGTTTCGGCGATTACTTTACTGTGGGCTGGAATAATGAAGGTAATTATGCAACTTGTATAAGACGTAATGAAAATAATGAACCTGTTGATAAAGATGGTAATGTTATTGATATTACACAAGAAGGTGCTGAAGACAAACTTGTTTATGATCCTATAAATTACGAAGGCTGCACTCAGGAACAACGTAAATTATATGATTATGCTATGTCTATTACAGAAGCATTTATGAGCGAAAATTACGCTATTCCTGCTGAAAAATCTGCTTACAATGCTGATAACAAAAGTACTCTTACATATTATCAAAACTTGTTTAACAGAATGCAATCAGGTGGTTTCTTTGCATATACAAATGACCCTATGAAATCTATGGATGGAACAGGTATTTACAAATACACTAAAGAAAAAGATAAATCTGATACACCTGAAAAAGATAATGCTATTTTTGAAGAAATGCTTAGAAAAGGTGAATTGCAACTTGAATACTATAATTCTACTCAAAAAACATTTATTTCAACAACAATCAGTGATGACCAATCAATCCAAGAAGTTAAAGATGAAAGCAAAATCGCTGAAGCTGAAAGAAATTATACTCAAGCATTAGATGATTTAGAAACAAAAGATAAAAAGTTAGATTTAGAATTGAAAAAATTAGATACTGAACATAATGCCCTACAAACAGAATATGATTCCGTTAAGAGTGTTATAGACAAGAACGTTGAAAAGTCATTCAGTATTTTTAGCTAGATTTTATAATTGATTCCTTTCCCTTTTTTCCCTTTATAAATTATAATTCGTAACTTTTCCTTGCCGCTTTAATTGAAAAGCGGTTTTTTATTTATTTATCATTAAAAAAAAGACCCTTGGTTATCAAGGGTCTTTTAAAATGTTTTTATCAAAACAGGAATTAGTCTTTTACAACAACGCCTGATTTTTCGATAATTTCTTTTTCAATGTTAGCAGGTACTTGTTCGTAGCATTTGAATTCCATTGAGAAAGTACCTCTACCTTGAGTTTTTGAACGGATGTCTGTTGCGTAACCGAACATTTCACCTAGAGGAACAACAGCATTGATTTTTTGAATACCTGTTCCTTCGATGATTTCCATACCTTCAACACGTCCACGACGAGATGAAATGTCACCGATAATATCACCGGTATTTTCTTCCGGAACTTCGATTTCAACTTTCATCATAGGTTCAAGGATACAAGGTTTTGCTTTACGGCAACCTTCTTTGATAGCCATTGAACCAGCGATTTTGAACGCCATTTCAGAAGAGTCAACATCGTGGTATGATCCATCGTAAAGTTCAACTTTAACGTCAATCATTGGGAATCCTGCTAGGATACCGCCTTCAAGAGCTTCTTCCATACCTTTTCTTGCAGGTTCGATGTATTCTTTAGGAATAGCACCACCAACGATTTTGTTTTCGAATACGAAACCAGCATTTTCTTCTGCAGGTTGAATTCTGATTTTAACGTGACCGTATTGACCTTTACCACCTGATTGACGGATGAATTTAGAGTCTTGGTCAGAGTTTCCGCGGATTGTTTCACGGTAAGCAACTTGTGGTTTACCAACGTTAGCGTCAACTTTGAATTCTCTCATTAGACGGTCAACAATGATGTCTAAGTGAAGTTCACCCATACCAGAAATAATTGTTTGTCCTGTTTCTGTGTCAGATTTAACACGGAATGATGGATCTTCTTCTGCAAGTTTTTGAAGAGCAATACCCATTTTATCC
>JBKUMA010000123.1:0-5293 GCA_046955055.1 Candidatus Gastranaerophilaceae bacterium | reverse complement strand
TATTTCTTCTATTAAGGCTGATTTTGAAGATTTGAATTTAAATATTGAAAAATCATTTTCTGCAATTAATGCTAGTTTGAAAAGTGCTGTACAAGAGATTTTGTCACTTGATTTGACTGCACAAAATGAAGTTGTTAAAAAAGAACTTGAAAATATTACTATTACTTCAAATGCAATTCTTTCTGCAATGGAAATTTTTAACGGACGCAGTGAAAACTTATCATCATTAGTCAGTGCAATTCCTTCTCAAATTAAATTCGATGACATAAATTCAAAAATTGATGATTATGCATCTGTGTTAAATGAATTAAAATATGAAGTTTCTTCTATAACTTCAAACAGCAATACTTTTGTTGCAGAGCAGTTTGAAAAACTTGAAAAAGAATTGTCTACCATTGTTACTGACTCTGACTTTGCCGGGTTTAGAAATGATTTGGCTGATTTTGTGCAAAAAATTATTGATAATTCATCTGTTTTAAATTCAGAATTGAGCTATTCTACAGAAAGAATAGAACATATTCTTGCAACTGTTAAGTCACTTGATTTCAGAGAAGATTTTGAAAATGTAGTTTCAAAAATATTTGAAGTTAAAAGTGCTTTTGAAAATGCTTCAACTGATAATTATACAAATCTTTCAGGTGAAATCTCAGTTTTGTCAGACAAACTGAACGAAAGTTTTGAAAAACTTGATTCTGCGAGAAAAGAAGCATTTCAAACTTTAAAATCCGAAATTGACAGTGTTATAGAAAATACTAAAAATATTACAGAACTTGTAAATAATATTGAATTTAACCCAATTGATGTTCTTGAGGCTATTGATAAAACTTACGATAATATTGAGAGTATTATAAGTGATGCAAAAGACAATTCAGATACAAATTATAATGCAATAAAAGAATATTTTGATGAATTAACTTTAAAAGTTAATAGCTTGTCTGAGGAGTTTAAACAGATTGCGGGTTCTGATATTGAAAATTCTTCAAGAATTTTGTCAAGTATAGATGTAGTTTCTGACAAAATAGAAGATTTAAAAACTTCTGTACAGGAAATCGCTAATGCTGATGCTTCAGGCGATATTTTGATTAACATTGAGGATGTTTCTTCAAAAATTGATAATTTGAATGATTCAGTAAGTCAGCTGCACATTGAAGATATTGAGGAGTTGAAGGCTGTTGCAGAGCAGGTGAAAAATGTTCAGGACTCACTCAGTTTAGTTTGTACAGAGTATAAAAATATTGTGGAAGACAAAGTTAATGCAGTAAAAGAGTTAATTTCTGCTACAGGTAATTCTCTTTATGATACGCAGACAAGCGGGAATAATCTTATTAATGAAAAACTTGCACTTATTGGTGAGTCTGCTAAAGGTTTCGAAGCTTCTTTAATTGATGTAAATCTGAATTTGCAGAATATTATTAAAAATATTCTTACAATGGATGTAACAGAGCAAAATGATATTATAAAAAGAGAATTGGAAAACATTTATTTAGCATCAAATGCAATAATTTCTTCTTTGAAAATTTCAGATCAGAAAAATGAAGAACTTGCAAAGATGATTGCAAATCTTGTTGATAAAGAAAATTATGAAGATTCTCAAAATAAATTAAATGAAATAATATCTAAAGCTCAAGATATAGCGAATTCTATTGCAGCTTTACCTTCAAATAATGATATTAACAGTATTAATGCTAAATTGGAAGAATTTTCCGGTGTCTTAACTTCTGTTAAGGATGTTGTATCAAATGCAACAGAAGGTAACAGCAATATTATCGCAGAACAGTTTGAAAAATTTGAAACTGCTTTTGCTAAGGTTATTACAGAAGAAGATTTTGCACAGTTCAGAGCTGAGTTTACGGAATTTATACAGAAAATTATTGACAATTCAACTGTATTAAATTTCAATTCTCAAGATAATAAGATTAAAATCGGAGAAATTTTTGAAAAATTAGACACCTTGAACTGTATAGAACGGTTCCAAAATATAGCCTCTGGAATAGATGACATTAGGGATTGTTTTGAAAATAATTCTAAGATGAACTACGAAAATCTTTCTAATGAAATAATTATGTTGTCAGAACGTTTTCAAAAATGTTTTGAAAACCTTGATGATGATAGAAAACAGAACTTTTCTACATTGAAAGATGATATTGACTGCGTTATTAAATCTGTTAAAGAGCTTAATGAAACTGCTCCTCAAAAATCATTAGAAATCTTAAATAATATTTCGCAAAATGTAAGTGAAACAATTTCTCAGCTGGAAAATAATTTCAATGCTGAAATTTCTGGCAATTTTGAAAATATAAAATCTTCTATTGACGGAATGATTGCTGATTTGAATGAAGTAAAAGAAGATTTTGTACAAAAAAGCGATGCTCATACATTTAATATTACTGCAGGCTTTGATACGTTTAAGGTTTCGATTGATGAACTTATTACTTCATTTGACAGTTTAAAAACAGAAATCGTTCAAACCGGAAGCAATAATATAGATAAAATTTCTGATGTATTTCATGATATTTATGAAAAGACAGTTTTGTTAATTAACAGTATGGAAGATAAATCTTGTGCGGATGCTTCTTTGATTAAAGAAAATATTGATGAAATTTCCAATAAAATTGATCATATACAGGATAATATTATTCTTGAAATTAACAATAATCTTTCAGGATTTAAGGATGTATTTACTGAAGATGTCAAAATGTTTGAACAGACCCTGAATGAAAAGTCTGAAGATTATAAGTCTCATGTAAGTGAAGTTATTGAAAGTTTAAGAAATTACATTGCAGAATTAAACACAGCTTCAAAATCAGTAAGGTCTTTAAATGATACTAAGGTGGCTGAAAAGCTCTTAAGTATTGAGGCTCTTATTACTCATGGAACTAACGATTATGATGAAAAATTGAATATTTTACAAACTAAAATTGCAGATTATATTCATACTGTTGAAAGTGCTTCTTCTGATACTGATACTAAACTTGATACTTCTCTCACAGAAATCACAGATATTAAATCCGAATTACAAGCTTTATCTCAAGCTGTGAAAGAAAATTGCGAGAACGGTAACGAAAAAATTGCAGATGTTGCTTCTCTATTTGATAGCGGTATTCAAAATATTCTTGATTATTTGACTGATATTAATTCAAGTGTAAAGTCAGGTTTTGATTTATCAGTAAAAGATGATTTGGAAACAATCGATGGTAAATTCGATAACCTGCTTTCTTTATTTGATGTATTCAGAAATTCAAGTGATGAGTTGAAATCAAATCTTCTTGATACTCTTGAAGAAAAATTGGGTTCTTTAAAGCAGGAATTGAATTTAATCAATACTGATATTGTTGATGCGTTTAACTCAAAATCAGAGGAGATTATCAGAGGTTTTGAACCTATTAAAATTGATATAGATACATTCTTGAATAATGATTTTAGTAAGCTTTTGGAAGATATAAAATCTCAGTTGGAAGTGTCATATATGAATATGACAACTGATATCTCTAACGGTTTTTTAGAAAATCAAAAATCGCTTGAAAAATTAGAGCAGGCTTACAAAGAAACTGTTACTAAAATTGCTTCTATAGAAGAATGTTTGCATGATCAGACTCAAAATAACATTGAATTGTTAAAACTGGCTGTTGAAAATGTTAGAAAAAATCTTGATTTAAGCATTGATAAAAATAATGCTTTTATAAGCGATTGGAAAGATGAAATTTCTCAAATCAAAGAAAAATTAATTTCTGCAAGCGAAGACTATAACAATTCACTTGCGATGCTGGGTGATGACTTAAAAAATGTTATTGATGACAAATTAAATACATATATTGAAGATTTAAAAAGTCATATAAGAATAACATTGAGTCCTGATGACACAATGCTTGCTATTGATAAACTTAAGGAAGATATTTCGTCTAAGATTAACGGTGCTTTGATTGAACAGACAAATATATCAGACAAAGTTTCTATTGTAGATAAGTATTTAAAAGAATCGTTCAGTGACGTTATTAATAAAATTAATTCTTTTGAAATAAAAGATTATACTGAAGCTTTTGATGCTTTGAATGAAAAAATAGATGTTATTGCTGCTGATACTTCAATTTTAGATATAAATGATAAGATTGATGACTTGGCTATGACTGAAAATAAAATTACAGAAACGTTAATGGCACTTCATCAAAAGGTAGATACTCTGGCTTTATTTAATGATACTGAAGAATTTGACGTTGAAGGTGAAATTGAAGATATTAAGTCGCTTATCATTGAACAGAGAAAGTTTTTTGAAAATTCAGAAGCCGGTACAAAAACTAATGCATTGAGCAGCGGGCTTGATGAATTGCTTGGCAAGCTTCAAAATATAGAAAATAGTTTAGGTGATGTTGATATTGCTAAAAGTAATCAAGATATTAAAGAATCGATTATGGCGGCTATTGTATCTGTTTTTGAACAAGTATCTTTTGTTGAAGAAACAGAAGAGATTAAAGACTTTGTAGAAGAAAAAACAGATGAAATTAACAAGCACCTTCAAGAAGTCAGAGAACAGTTAAAACAAATTGCAAATGGCGGCGGCGAAGGGTTAGATTACTCATATACTCTTCAGGATGTGGAATCTGATATTGCTAAATTACGCCTTGCTTTGAGTGACATTTCAAATTCAACGTCTAAAGATGATATTAACGATTTATCAGAAAATATTAATAAAATTGCATCTTCTGTTGAAGGTTTAAAGTCATCTCTAACCCCTGATCAAATGTTTGATTTAAAGGAAGATATTGAAAAATTAAATGAAGATATCATCAGTATAAGTTCCAGAACTAACAAGCTGCTTCTTACTTCCGACGAATCATACAAAGCGTTAAACAGCGGACTTGATAAATTCAGTAATGTAGTATCAGAACTTGAGGAAAGAATTAGTTATTTAGATAACAGTGAAATTTCTGAAAGAATTGAAAAGAAAATTGATACTATAAAATCTATGGCTGTTTCTTCCGGAAATACCGATAAAGTTTTCCATCAAGTCTTAATGTATATGGGTGAATGGATTGATTCTGCAAGTGAAGATATGGCTTCTATTACAGAAAAAGTTTCTGAAATAAATGAAGTTAAAAATATGATTTCTGAACTAAAAGACTCAATGCCTGAAAAGACTTCTCTACTTGAAGAACTTGAGGCTAAGTTTGAAAATCAGGAATCAAGAATTGACAGATTAGAAATGAAGATTGAGAAAATTTTGTCAACACTTGAAGAAAAAGATGATATGATGTTAAATAATAAAGTGGATAAAATTGAAAAACAGTTATCCAGACTT
>JBKUMA010000122.1:0-5324 GCA_046955055.1 Candidatus Gastranaerophilaceae bacterium | reverse complement strand
GCCTGAAGGTGCCCTGGTAAGTTTGATTTATAAAAACGGAGATTATATCATCCCAACAGGAAGCACAACTATAGAGCCCTGTGACGTCTTATTTGTACTTATGGATAAAAATAGAGAAAACGATGTCAGAAAAATCATTTGCACAGAAAAAGAAGTTTAATGTTTAACACATAAACGCTCAAGTTTTCTTGCAAATCTGACTATCGGCTTTTCAATGTCAGCGGTAATTGAGTCAACAAGAATAGTTTTACATCCCAATTTTTTTCCGCATAAAATATCGGTTAAAGGTCTGTCACCGACAAAAGCAATACATTCTACTGATATATTATGTTTTTCAATAAAATCTTTTGTTACCTTAATATCAGGTTTGTGTGCCTCAAATACAACCGGAAAATCAGAACAAGCCGTAACTTTTTCAATATAAACAGGGTTATTATTATTTGAAACAACTCCAACAAAAAAATCTTGTTTAACTTTTTCAAGCCAGTCTAAAGTCTTTTGAGTGTAAAATCCTGTTTTTGAACCCATCAAAGTACTGTCAAGGTCAAATAACAATGCGTTTATCCCTTTATTTTTCAGTTCTTCCAAATCAATATCGTAAATACTTGGCAGATTATAATCGGGGCTTAAAAACATTTATCTGTCTTCTCCTTTAATACCTATAGTTCTAGCAATTGCATATTTGAAATTTTTCGGCGATTGTGAAAATCTAATATAAACATCGTCATTAGTATTTCCAAGTTCAACATTCTCGCCTTTTTCATTTTTTATTTCTTCAACAATAGTTTTAAATTGTTCTTCAGGAGTAATAATTTCGACCTCGTCATTAATCAGCATTTTATTTTTGATTTTTACAAGGAAAAAATCACCATCACGCTCAGGCTTGAATTCACATAAGAAATCTGCACCTGCCAAACCTTTGGAAATATCATAACTGTAGCTTTCACCGTTATTGTCACCAAGAGCAAAGCCTGTGGTATATCCTCTATTGCCAACCTTTTTCAATTCTAAGAAATATTTTTCCAAATCAGCATTTGGATTTTTCATAACTTCATCAATTGCATTTCTGTATGTCTTTGCAACAGCAGAAACATAATACAAGCTCTTAGTTCTTCCTTCAACTTTTAATGAATCAACACCGGCTTCAATCAATTGAGGAAGGTATTTCACAAGACAAAGGTCTTTTGGGCTCAAAATATGAGATCCGCGTTCATCTTGATTTATTTCATAATACTGTCCGGGGCGGGTTTCCTCAACCAACTTATAACTCCAGCGGCAAGGCTGCGAACAGTTGCCATGATTTGCTTTTCTTTCACCTTTTGAAAAATAATCACTCAGAAGACATCTTCCTGAAAAAGATACACACTGAGCACCATGAATAAAACTTTCGAGTTCTACATCCGGTACATGTTTTCTTATTTCGGCAATATCTTTTATAGGAAGTTCTCTGGCTAAGATAACTCTTGATGCACCTAAATCTCTCCAGAACTTAACACTCTCATAGTTCAAAGTATTAGTTTGTGTACTAATATGCACAGGAATTTCCGGCATATATTTTCTGACCAGATTAAACACACCAAAATCACTTAAAATTACAGCATCAGGCTTTGCATCTTTAAATCTGTCAATACAGGCTTCTAACTGCTGAATATCGTTATTAAACGCAAAAATATTCAATGTTACATAAGCTTTAGCACCTAATGAGTGTGCCAAATCAACTGCTTGTTTTAAATTATCAAGGGTAATCAATTCACCCTTTCTCATGGCTCTAAGGCTGAAATCAACTACGCCGAGATACACTGCATCCGCTCCATAGCGTACTGCATATTCTAATTTTTCCAAATTGCCCGCAGGCATTAAAAGTTCTACATCTTGCATAACTGTATATTACCCGAAAGGTGATAAATAATCAACCGATTAGGTGATGTCGAAAACTGATAATCATAGAGAATAGAAATATAGAAAAAGACATTTGAGGTTAATGGAGAAAAAAGATTATGCAAACTATTGAAAATGCTGCAACTACATTAAAAGAAATCTGGGAGTATCAACATCCTGTTATGCACACATGGTTCGTGTTAAGTTCATTATCACTTTGCTTTATGTTTGCATTATTATATTTTGTAGTATAAAAAGACATAAACTGTTCAGTTATGTTATAATCTCTTTATGAGAAAGTTCAGGATAATTTTAGGTTATACTACTCTTATTTTAATCGCAATCAGCATGCTGTATCCGTTTTTTGCGATGTTAAATTTATCCTTTGTTAATGATAACGAAATCTTTTCAAACGCAGGAAAATTAATTCATACTAATTTAACACTTAACAATTACAAAAATGTTTTTAATGAAATTCCTTTAAGCGTTTATTTTTTAAACAGCCTGATTGTTGCAACAATTACAACAATTGGTCAGGTAATTTTTGCAGCCCTTGCAGGTTATGCCTTTGCAAGGATGAATTTTAAATATAAAAATACACTATTTTTAATAATACTGATAACAATGTTAATACCGCCGCAAGTAAATATCATTCCGTTGTTTTTCTTAATGCGTGAATTGCATTTGATAGATACTTATCAGGCATTAATATTACCTGCACTCTTTGGCGGTTTCGGAGTGTTTTTAATGAGACAGTATTTTCTTGGATTGCCGAAAGATTTGGAAGAAAGTGCAAAAATAGACGGATGCAATTTATTTCAAACCTTCTTTAAGATTGCACTTCCACTGGCATTACCGACTGTAGCAACACTTGCAATTTTTACATTTGTCACTACATGGAACAGTTTTATGTGGCCGCTAATTGTCACAAACTCTGAAAGTATGAGAACATTACCGGTTGGTCTTGCAATTTACAAGGGAAGTTTTAGAGAAATAACCTTGTGGGGTGAGCTTTTGGCTTGCTCAGTAATATGTACTGTTCCTGTAATAGGAGTCTTTTTATTAGGCAAAAAATATTTTATATCAGATATCCTTCAAGGCGGAGTAAAAGAATAAAAAAATCGGGCGGCTTGTTCTCCACCCGACAAAAAGATTCGATTTGATAATAACGGAACGCAGCTTTCTACGCTCCTACTTGTTGTTTCGTAAAATTATTTACCATACAATACCGCTCTTGCAGCAGGAGAGTTTGGTAATAGAGTTTGGTCATAAAAAATAACAGGATAAACATCTGTTGGATTAGTAACTTCACAAGTGTCATCTGCTGTGCCATCACATTGTACAATTTTATTCGGACCTTTTTGTCCGTTTACATCAATAAAGCCGCGACATTTAGTAGCACCAGCCGCTCTTACTGCTGATTCACTACATTCTCCTGTTGCTATAGGGAATGAAAATGCAATACCATCATTGAAAAACATAGTATAGTTTGTTGAACCTTGACCGAATACTGCTCCTCTTTCTGTGATAGCATAACCTGTTGTTGTCTGTGATGTTTTAACAACATTCATACGATTTTTGAATAACGAGTACATATTTTGTGTGCCTGTTGTACCTGTTGCTGTTGTACTTGTATCAGCTAAATTGTAATCATCAAGAGCCACATTCAGTACAATTGCTTGAGAAATAGCAGATAGTGCTTTCTTATAAGCCGTTTTGTATTGTGCACCTTGAGTAGAATTCATTAATGTAGGCATAGTCATTGCCGCCACAACGCCGATGATACCTAATGTGATTAACACTTCAGCCAAAGTAAACGCGTTCTTTCTTGTCATAATCTTTTCACCTTTCTTTCTTGAACTATGTACTTTTATTTACCCCATGTATTGATATTAAAAACATACTTTTAATAAAAAATCATAGTTGTACACTTATTTTAAATTAATTCTAAGTGATTGTCAAGTACTTTTAAGTGTTGATTACGTAATTTTATATAAAGCACGTGATATAGTCACTTATTTTTGAAAAAAAATCAGAGTAAAATTTTATTATGGATAACAAAAAACTTCTAGGCAAACGCATTAAACAAATAAGAAAGTCGTTAGGATATACTCAGGAAAAACTTTCCGAACTTATTGATATTGAAACTTCTTCACTAAGCGGAATTGAATCAGGAAGATTTTTCCCTTCATTACACGTACTTAACAAAATGAGTGAAGTTTTAGACATTGAACTTATTGAATTTTTTAGATTTGAAACTGTCAACATTCCTAAAAATATAGATGAACAAATTACTAATATGATTAACAAACAGTCTTCCGAACGCAAAGAAATTATATATAAAATATTAAAATCTGCTTTTACTATTATTGAATAAATATTTTTAAATTATATACATCTCTTTAGTTGAATTATTTTTAACCTCATGATATCATCTGCTTTGTAATATATATGAGAAGAGGGGTATTTATACTATGGTTTGTACTTTAGAGAAAACTACTAATATTTTGGACGAAAAATCTAAAAAAACTTTAAGAAAAGCATTAAAAGTTTTAGGCAAAAAGAACCTTGCTTTTATTATGCATAACGGAAGCTTTCCTGCTGCACTAGGACAAAATACCGGTTTTGGAAGCATTTACACAGACGGCGGAAAAGAATTTATCGAATACGCTTCAGGTTTATTTGATGCTGTTCAGCTTGGACCTGCAGGCAAAACAAAAGGCTGTGATTCTTCTCCTTACACAGGTACAATCTTTTCAGAAAACCCTCTTTTTGTTAATTTAAAAGAATTAACAACAAAAGCTTGGGGTAAGATTTTGTCAGAAGAAACTTACAATGATATAGTTAACAACAACCCTAACAAAGACACTAACAAAACTGCATATTCTTATATTTATAAAAAACAAAACGAAGCTCTTCAAGAAGCTTGGAATAATTTCAAACAAAACGCTTCTAAGAAAATGTTAAAAGAGTTTGAAGCTTTTAAATCAGAAAACGATTTCTGGCTGGATAAAGACAGCCTCTACGAAGCTTTATCAATCGAACATGGCAACGATTACTGGCCATTGTGGAACTCTGAAACAGACAAAAACCTTTTTAATCCGAAATCAATCGAACAAAAAATGGAATTTGCAAAACGTATAGAAGAAATTGAAAACAAATATTCTGATGAAATTGACTTTTATAAATTTGTGCAATTTGTTTTAAGCAAACAGGGCGAAGAAGCCAGAAAATTTGCTAAAAAACATGATATTAAAATGATTGCAGACAGACAGGTTGCATTCTCCGACAGAGATACATGGGCTTATCAGTCATTATTTTTAGAAGGCTGGATGCTTGGATGTCCTCCTGATTACTTCTCAAAAGACGGACAAGCTTGGGGCTTCCCTGTAATGGATCCTGACAGATTATACAACGCAGACGGTTCTCTGGATGAAGGTGGAAAA
>JBKUMA010000121.1:0-5351 GCA_046955055.1 Candidatus Gastranaerophilaceae bacterium | reverse complement strand
AATGAAAGCAGTCCTAACTTCATAGGTACCTACCTTGGGACTCCTGATAATATTGATGTTTATAATGCTGTTAACAACTCTGATTGCGTCATTTCAGTCGGTACGATTTTGAGTGATTTTAATACTTTGCGTTTTGATATTAGAATTAAACCGTCAAATTTTATTGAAATTCAAGGTACATATACTGTTGTTGAGTGCAAAGTTTACGAAGACGTTTTAATGAAAGATGTCTTGAGAGAATTATCAAATCGTATTCAATTCAGGAAAACTGAAATAATAAAAAACAGACCTGAATTGTGTTCTTCTGTGATTGAAGAAGAAAAGCCTCTTGATTACGATTATATGCTTGTGCGAATTCAAGAGTTTTTGAAGCCGAATGATTATTTAATTACAGAAACGGGTACATATGATTTTGCAGCACCTTCAATGACATTTCCAGATAACTGCCTTTTAATTAACCAAATTTTATGGGGCTCTATAGGATGGGCTACACCTGCAGCTTTTGGTGTAATGACTGCTGACAGCAATAGAAGAACTGTTTTATTGACAGGAGAAGGCTCTTTCCAATTGACGTATCAATCAGTCAGCAATATGTTATATAAAAATCAAAAGCCGATTATTATACTTTTGAATAACTCGGGTTATACAATTGAACGTGCGATTTCAAAAAATCCTCTGGACTCATACAATGATATAATTCCATGGGATTACATTAAGTCTGTGGAAGGTTTTGGCGGACAGATTTGGACAGCAAAAGCGAAAACAAACGTTGAATTTAATGAAGTATTAATTCAAGCAGAAAAAGAAAATATAGATAAACTTTGTTATATTGAGGTTTATACTGATAAACTCGATATGCCGCCTTTATTAAAAAAGATGTCCCAAAGATCACGTTCAAAACAGTAACAATATAATAGTTGATTAAATAAAACTTATTTCATAATAGCCGTTATTTAAGTAAAATTTCATTCTTATTTCTTCTCCGTTATAACTTGACGGAGGAGTTTTAAATCTGGGAACACTCATTAGCATATAATAAACAGCATCGTTTAAAGCTTTATTGTCAGATTTTTTAAGAAAAGCACGGTTTTCAAGTTTTCCTGTATCTTTGTTTAACGTAAATTTAATAATGCATGTGCCGCTTCCTTGAATACTGCCAACTGCAAATTTAGAAAATAATGCTGCACGTAAAGCACTTTTATATTGTAATAACTCAGGATCATTAGGATTGTATGCAGGAATTGTTTTTTGTACAGGTTTGTTTTGTGTAACTTTAGGCTGCACCGGTTTAGTAACTGTATTGTTAGGCACAGGGCTTTGAATGTTTTTAGTAACAGGTTTAGTCTTAGGTGTTGATGTTGTAGAAGTTTTTGGGGGATTTACAGGCCGAAGATAGTCAGCAGACGTTGGCGTTACAGGGGTTTTGTTTGTTTCTGTGACTTCCGGCTGCTGCTCTGTTGGCTTTGGCTGATATAAAGGCGTATTATCCCAAATTTTATCAATGTTTGGAATATTTTTATTTGCAGTTTGCTGCTTAACAGTTTTAACCTGAGATGTTTTTTGTTCTTTTGCAGTGCTGTTTCCTGCAAATGCCCAGATTAATATAGAAAGAATTATGCAAATCACAAAAAATGCAATTGAAACAATATCACCCTTTGTTTTTAAATCATCAGTTTTAAAATGTTTTTTTTCAGATTTATGCAAAACAGGTGCATCTTCAATGTAGTCAAAAGTGTTGTTACCGCAGTCACAGTACTCAATTTTTTCTTTATATTCAGCTTGGCATTCTTTACATCTGTACATAATAATTTTATTTTACCATAAATTTCGCTATTGTTAATCCCAGATTTGCTAAACCGTACACAATAAGTGCAGTTATTAGCATTAATATTATTACTGCAATCTGTTTTGAAAATTCAAATTCTCTGTTGTATACTACAAGTCTTTTAATTAAAGGTGCTTCTAAAACGATTAGAATTATTACCCATATAAACCAGTAAATCCCCATTATTTTGCAGCCTCTTTTTTAATAATTATTTGCTGTAAAATAAATGTTTTGTGCATCTGAGGTTTTTGTGAAATAACAATTACTGTCAAAGCGGTGATTGCAATAAGAGTTATTAATATTATAGTAATTAATTTTTTATCCATTATCTGAGAATCCTTTCAAAGTCAGAGTAGTCGCTCGGGCTTGAGAATCTGTCTTCCGTTCCCATTATAAATGCACCTGTGAATACTGTTGATGTCCTTTGCGTTCCGCGAGGAAATCTTAATATAGGCTGCCCTTGCAAGTTTGCGATTGCAGGTTTAATTTTGCTTTTTGCAGCGGCAGTAAAGTTAGAATTAGTAGACCATGTTTTTATGTTGGAAACGTTTCCATATTTATCAATTACGCAAGAATATAGAAAAGCTGTGCCTAATGGAGCATAATCTATTCTTGAATCAACCATAATACGGTTTTGTAAATCGCTTCGCCATTTGTTCCACGCAATAATTTCTTCCTGTTCTGTCATATATGGATTTTTAAATGTTGATGTTTTTGGAGATTGAACAGGTTGTGTTACAGTCGGTTTCTGAACCGGTTTTGAAGGTTGTTGAACCGGCTGAGGTTTGTGTTCTTCTTGCTCTGTTTGTTTAATAATTCTGTTTAAAAGTTCAAGCTGGTTAGTTGTATTTTGATTGTCTACAGGCTTAGTCTGAACTTTTTTGGGTAATTGCGGGTTATAAACAATTTTTTCTTGCGGTTTTGTTTCAGGTGTTTGAGTTTGAACATATTTAGTCTGAGTTTCCTGAGGCTGAGAAACCTTTACTTCAATATCTTTGGATTGAGAGGAAGGGGCAGCAATAGGAATTTTGTTTTTGTCCATCAACAAATCACTTTCGCGTACAAGTTTAAAATTCGCAGGCTCAATTAGCATTGGCTGATGCATTTCCGGTGAAATTTTAACAGTCAAGATAGTCAGCAAAACAAATAAAAGTATAGTTATTATTTTTAAAGCTGCCATAATTTTCTGCCTTTAATTTAATCTTTATCAACTTTTGCCAAAAGTTCGTCACAAGCGTATATGTCAAATTTTGTCTGGCTAAGCATTAATGTTTCTGCAATCAATAATGCAGTAGGAACAAGTGCTGCTACCAAACTTAAAAACATACCTTGCAAGTCGCCTCCGATTTCTGTCATAAAATAAGAAATGTTCATTGCAAATTCTATGAATATAATTGCACAGGCAATTGTCATAGAGCGTGTTTTTTCTGAATTTAATTTTCTAACGCCTTCAAGACCGTATATTGTTACACCGTGGTGTTGATAGTCGCTAAAACCGTCTTGTTTTATAACTTGTGAACCTTGAATTTTTTTAGTACATAAAAATGCATTTACAAAAGAGAAAAATGCAAATATGATTAAGAATGTAGCAAGAGTCAAGAATACAGGGCTTATTCTCAATCCTGAAATTCTAACCCAACCTGCTGCCTCAGGAAAACACATTGCAAGAGTATTGGATACACCGTATGCAAGAAACGGTGCTGTTAATATACCTATTATTGTTTCCCCGACTGATTTAAGCTGTAAATTGAACATTCTGTCTTTAATGTACTGTAATTTGGTATTGCTTAAACCGTTGATATATCTTTCAATCCATTGTCTGTAAGATTTTATAATGCTTTCAAAATCTTCTCTGTATTCGTATTTATTAAGTGTTGCAGACCATTCTGCACCGTTGCATTTAAAGTAACCGCAACTGATAGCAAGAACTGACATTATGCCTGAGAAAAAGAAAGATATAAATATTGCAAATGTCATAAAGTCATTCAAGTTCATGTAATAAACAAGGTTTACTACATAAACTCCAAGTACGAATATTAGTGAGAATATTAACATGAAGCTTTGTGCTAGTTTAGAATTCTTTGACATTTCTTTTTGTATACCGCTTTGAAGATATAAATATACGCCCTGCTTCAATAGTAAACATATGCCGTAAATTATGATTGAGTAAGCAATCCAGACTTTAATGTTTGTTGGTAAATGCAAGTAATTTGCAGATTCCTGAATGGTTAAACCCATTAAGTAATTTGATACACCGAATGCACAAATTAACGCACTTATAAACATTGCTATGTGAAGGAATATACTTGTTTTCTGATTTGTAGAAATTTTGGATTTTAAGTCATTAATGGTAAACGCGACTTGTTTTATTATAGCTACACGTCCGTTTTCCAAATCTTCTTTTTGTTTTTCAATTTTTACTTTTGTAACTGCGTTAACGTCTTTACCGTATAAACCTTTTATGTCTTCTTCGGTAAAATCTTCTTGTGCAATAGAAGAAACTGTTTTTTGATTGTTTGCAACAGGAGCGTCGTTAATAATTCTTACACTGACAAATTCTTCAGTCCCGGCAATCATAAGTTTGCATATGTTGCCGACTTCTACTTTTTTAATCGGTTTACCCTTAAAAAGCACTTTGTCGCTGTGGAAAGTGTTCATAATAACGCATTTGTTTTCGGTTAAATCGTGTTGAATGGTTAAGAGGATATCAAAATCTATATTAAGAATGATATCGCAATTCGGATTTGTGCCGACATTTATAACATCTGTATGATTAAAAACTTTTTCTTGAGTTGATGATGAAACTACAATTGTCATATATTTATTCCTCTTTTTGTTGTTTAATGCATTTATCTTCCAAGGGCGTGTAAAAATCTTCTTATAGCTTTGTCAGTTGTTTGTTCTGGAGAAATTATAAGTTTTTGTTCTCCAAGAACAGGTGTTAGTGTTTCTTTAACTTTATCCAATTTTTCTGGATGTGCACCTAAGAACATCATAGCTAAATCAGGTGCATACTGTTTAACTTTAGAAACATTAGAAGGAAGCGTGTTCCAATTTATTTGTTTTTCGACAGCACCTTCATTTTCCAAATCTCCGATTACAACAATAGCAGGAGTGTAACCCGATTTTTTCATTGTTAAAGCGTGTCCGAAAGCTTTTTTCAATCCAATTCCGTATGCTGTTCCGTAATCTTTTGCGTCATATTGAGTGAAAGCATCCATTGCTTTAGTTATACCTGAGCCGTTCATAGGACCGCCTTCATATATTAAATATGCATCTTCAGATACTCTTAAAATCTTAATCTGGTCTTCAGGATCTAATAGATTGCAGATTTGTCTTAGTGTCTTTTTTTGTTCAGGCAGTTTCTTTTGGTTAGAAGCAGAAGAGTCTACAACAAATATTACTGCTGACGGTTTGAAGTCGTCAATTTTTATTTTTTTTGCTGCCATCCATAAAAATTTTCCAACTACCGAAAATATTAGTATAATTAGTCCTAATGTTATTAATCTTTTATTTAACTTCATAT
>JBKUMA010000120.1:0-5378 GCA_046955055.1 Candidatus Gastranaerophilaceae bacterium | reverse complement strand
ACATTATTGTTATAACATCGTTTTTTTTAATTCTTAAAAAAATAAACAAAAAATTAATATTTCCGAACAAAATTTAGGAAATACCAAAATTACAAAAAGACGGGTGACTAGCCCGTCTTTTTATCCTCTATTTTAAAATACTTATTCAATAGGGGCACCCGCTCCTGTACTTTCACCAGGCAAACAAACACCAAATTGGCAGTTTGAGTTATAATTCGGGATTTGCTGAGCAGGAGTATTATCCTGTTCTGTATTAATTAATGCATCATGATAAGGTTTAAAGTAACCAGGCTGAAAAGCATCGGTTCTTTGAATATCATTTAAATGGTTAGGAAGCACTTTTTCCTGAAGCGGTTTAGATTCCCAATTTGATTGGAAGCCTACAGTACATGCTTCGCCTGTTATACTGCACACGGCAAACACAGGAGATGCAAATATTAAAAAAGAAGAAATTAATAAAATCTTTTTCATAGTTTACCAGCCTTTCTTTATGTCCAACAGTATTAGATTAAACGACAATGCGTAATTTTTCATTGCCGGAAAGGACTGTATTTTTTAAAGACAAAGCCCTATTTTTTCTTTCTTTTTTCTTTTTCAAGAACTTCACAAAACGGAATTATCGGCTCCATTTTATAACCGCAATCATCAGAAAGGGCACCGCCCATTGTAAACAATTCTTCTTGAGGGTATCTTCTGCAAATACCGGGTCTGGATTTATGTATTTTACATTTATGCGTAACAGGGTCTAAATTTTGACATTCAAAAATAAGCCCAATCTCGTCTTTTCCTATTACTTTCAAGTAAGTGTAAAAACGATGCAGGTATTGCAGTTTTTTAAATTCTTCTTCATCTTGAACAACATGCTTGTAATGTTTAACATAAATTTGAGTACAGCATTTTCCGCAGGCGTTGCATTTGCCAGTCCTGTAATATTTACGTCCAAGCACTTTTGATAAGAAAAATTTCTTTAGTTTTTCAAGCATATCAACATAATAACATAAAGTTTTGTAAACTTTATAAACATAAAAAGCAAATAAAAATCTTTACGGTAATTTAAAATAATGCAAACTAAAAACCAATCTTAAAAACTCATAATTACTATAACATAACCAAAAATAACCAACCTTGACCTCTGTGATAACAATAAAACAAGAGGTCTTTTTTTTGCCAGATACTAAAGGTAAAAGTGAAAGGGTAGAAAAACTCTTACCAAGGATAATCGTCATCTTCAGGAATTTTCCAGCCGCTTGCCTCTATCAAAGCTCCACAATGATAACCGGAATAATATCCATATTTATTTTTTTTAGAACACCCAAAGCCACCACGGTTATTTTCAGCTTCATCTTCGGTGTAATTGTTACCGTCATTTTTCAATCCATTAATACTATTACCCGCACCATAAAAAGTAACATATTTAGATTTCTTACCTTCCATGACAAATATATCTCTTCCAATCCTATTAGGCTTTTGTAGCCCATTAACGTCAACAAATATCCATTGATACTGAGTATGACTTGTGTTCCAGAGAAAAGTGACAAAAACTCCGTTACTGAGTATTACTGTCTTACTATCGTGATTAAGAGTCAACAAAGGATAGATTTCTCTGCCACTTAGGTTTGAAATTGCATACTTCCCACCATTATATAAAGAAGCACCTTTAAAATATGGAAAATAGTATTTTTCGACAAAAGGCCCTACATCAGAATTTGTTATAGGAAAAACCCAGTTTAATTTTTCATCATTATCATATTCAGAAAGCTTTACAGCATTATTGATAATACTGTATGTTGTCCTCAATTTTTCAACAGTCACATCCTTTTGATATTTTGATATCAGAGTCGGTAATGTCACTGCAGCCACAATACCTATTATTCCGAGGGTAATTAACACCTCAGCCAAAGTAAAACCAAACTTATTGTAGTGATATATTATATCACTAGTATAACATTTATTATAAAATTTACAAGGGGTTAAAAACAAACTCTGGAGCTTTAAATTTTCGCCCCCCCCCCGACATTTCGGGTATTAACAAATGATTTTTTCATAATTTTTGCTCCTTTTAAATAACTCCGTTTCATTATTATAACATATTTTCTAAAATATCAAAATTTATTATTATTGAAGAAGAGAAATATTATAATAATAACATATTACAGAGAAAACAATAATAATTCCTACTTTACAAATTAAATGTTATGGTGTACAATAAGTCATGTAAAAAAGATTACTATTTGAACACAATTAAGAAAGGTGGTAAAAAATGGCAAAATTCGTATGTACAGTATGCGGTTGGTCAACAGAAGCAGATAAAGCTCCGGAAAGATGCCCTCTATGCGGTGCTACAACTTTTAAAGAAATCGGCGGTGGCGAAAAAGTTTACGCTTGTGAACATAAATTAGGCGACGGCGTTGTTGAAGATAAAGAAATTATGGAAGGCTTAAGAGCACACTTCAACGGTGAATGCACAGAAGTAGGTATGTATCTTGCTATGTCAAGAGTTGCTGAAAGAGAAGGTTACCCTGAAGTTGCAGAAGCTTACAAAAGATACGCTTTTGAAGAAGCTGAACACGCAGCAAAATTCGCTGAATTGTTAGGCGAAGTTGTTACTGATTCAACTAAGAAAAACCTTGAACTTCGTGCAGAAGCTGAACACGGTGCTTGCGACGGTAAATTAGCTATTGCAAGACGTGCTAAAGAATTAGGTTATGACGCAATTCATGACACAGTTCACGAAATGGCTAAAGACGAAGCTCGTCATGGTAAAGGCTTCGACGGTTTATTAAAAAGATATTTTTCATAAGTAATCTTTCGTTAGAAACTTATTAAATCTATCTTCCGAACGACAAAAAAGCTCCGATAAATCGGAGCTTTTTTATTAGAAAACGGCATATGTATAGTCGATTTCTCCTAATAGTTAGGTTTGTCAATAATTATATTATGCTGATAAAGTAATTGTTTTCTCTGACGAGAATAATCATTATTTTTGTCTGTTTCAATTTTTCTTAGCTCTGAGTAACACGCTCCTCTGTCGTTATCATCTGAAATATTTTCACAATAATTCAGATATTTTTGAAAGCTTACTCTTCTTGAAGCCCAATAATTTTTCTTGGCACGTTCAGCTTTTACAAAACTGAAAACATCAAATATATCCTGTCTGTCTGTTTTATTTGCGTTCTCATATCCTGATTCACAAAACTCTTCCCACTTAGGTCGAGATGTTTCAGAATACATATCAACAAGTTGAACTTCTTCTGCCATAACAGGCATCAAAGCTGTAAAAAACAACATTACCAGACATAAATAATTTTTAGACATAAATTCTCCTAAATTCTGTTGTGCCAAACGCCGCCGCGTCTGTCAACAAAAGCATCGTATGCAGACCAAAATCTGAATACACCTGTCAAACCTAAAATTGCGTGTGTACAGTTTTTTTCAACAGGGTTATCTAGAATTACCTGTCCGATACCAGGCCATACCAAAAGTGACAAAGCTGCCGCACCTACTGATTTACCTGAAACTTTTCCAGGGTGTCCTTCTGTTCCACCGGCAAATGCAGGAGTACAAACACCTATCATAGCAATTAATAATGTTGAAACAAGAATCTTTTTCATTTTCTTAATCCTTTCTATGCTTTAACTAATTCTCTTACTTCCTTTCTCTTCACTTTACGAGTTGTAGTTCTAGGAAGAGGATCTTTTGTAACTACAATATTAATAGGACGTTTATAAACTGTCAACTGTTGAGATAATCTTTTAACTTCATCTCTCATCAGTTTATCAACTGTTTCCCAATCGTATTTGGCAATTATATCATCAGAAGGGACTATAACTGCCGCAATATCTTCTGTACCGTCTTTTGAACCGAAAGTTCTTGATACTCCAAGCACACAAACTTCTGCAAAATACGGACTTTTTTCTAAAACTGCTTCAACTTCTTCAGGAAATACTTTTTTACCGCCTGAAAGAACTATCATATTTTTAATTCTGCCTGTAATGTAAATATGTCCGTCAGAAGTAATTTTTGCAATATCTCCTGTATGCAGCCAGCCATCCTGTTCAATAACTTCGGACGTCAATTCAGGTTGATTGTGGTATCCTTTCATAACGGAAGGACCTTTAAGCATTAATTCGCCTGTAGATTCATCGATTTTTGCCTCAAAACTTTTTAACGGACGTCCTACAGAAGCTATATCGTGGCGTTTATCAGTGTTAACTGATACAACAGGGCTTGTTTCTGACAAACCGTAACCTTGATAAACCTTAATGCCAATTCTTTCAAAGAATTCACCTACAGCAACATCAAGAGGTGCTCCGCCTGAAATACAACCAGAGAAATATCCTCCAAATTTCTCATGAATTTTTTTGAACATTATTTTCTTAATACCATATGACGGTATAAACTTAGCTATTTTGAACATAATATTGAATGCAATCTGCACTTTCTTAGGAGAATTTTTAAGTTCACTTTCAATACCGTTTTTCAAAAGTTTTAAAAATGCAGGGACAACAATCATGAATTCGACCTGCTTTTCTCTCATAATACTTAAAATATCTTTCGGCTTTAAACTTTGAGTATAATATACAGAAAAACCAAAATTCAAGAAAGTTGAAAATCCTACTGTCATTTCAAACAAATGGTTCATAGGCAAAATAGACAGAACTGTAATATTTTGATATGGCAGAATTTGTTCGAGGGCATCTTTCAAATCATCAAGCTGTGCAAACATATTCATAAAAGTTATTTCAACACCCTTAGGAGATCCTGTTGTACCTGATGTATAAATAATCATGGCAGTTGCACGCGAACTTCTGTGACGCCATTTGCAATTATAATTATTAGGCAGTGAATAAATACTTGTTAAATTTAAACCGTAAGAAGGTTCGTCAATTACGAGAATTGTTTTTAAAGAAGGTAACTTTTTCTGTAAATCAAGAGCTTTCTGAATATAAGTTTGAGATACAAGCATAACAGTTGGTTCACAGTCTGAAAGAATAGAGGTTAATTCGTATTCAGTCAATTTAATATCAAGAGGAACAGTAATCATGCCTGCCAAAATTGAAGCAAAAACGCAAGCACCATATTCCGGTTTTGATTCGGAAAGTATGGCAAGTCTTTCCCCTTTTTGCACGCCAATTTCATTAATCAAATAATAAGCAAGCTTTCTGGACATCATACCCACACCGTTGTATGTGAACTCTTTCCAGCCCATTTGAGTTTTCATCCCCAACGCAACCCTGTCTGCATAATTGTTTGTTCTTTCTTCTAATAATGAAAGAATATTATACCTTCTTAATCCCATTTTCACCCCTTTAATCAAAAACTACAGAGAACATACTAAAAGCATATGATTTAAACACTTAAAAGTCAAGTAATGAAAC
>JBKUMA010000119.1:0-5388 GCA_046955055.1 Candidatus Gastranaerophilaceae bacterium | reverse complement strand
GGGAAAGTCTTTGTAATATGCTGTGTGTCAAGGTCTGCAAACCATAAATCAGCGAGAGCATTTGCAAAAGCTGCTGTTCCGGAAGGAAGAATATTATAATCTGACTTATTTATCGCCAGTGCAATTTGTTCAATATCTACAGTAGAAACAGCGTCAGCAATGATTAACTTTTTACCTTCTTTTATAAGTTCATTAATTCTTTTAAGAATTGGACCTGCACCTTTCATAATTGTAGTAAGTTCTACCGTACCGATTAAATCCACATCAGAAGAAATCTGGCTTCTCAATAAAGTAGGAAGATGCGATTCGAAAATAGGATTGTGCGGGTCTCTAGCCATTTCGGTTCTTTCAATCGGCACGCCTCTCAAAAGGTGGTATCCGCCAACTGTAACCCTTGATTCTGCGGGAAAAGCGGGGCAAATAACCGCTGCATCCCATTCTAATACTGCAAGCATAGCCAAAACTTCGACAGCGATATTACCTCTTATTGTTGAATCAATCTTTTTATAAAAGTAATCGGGATTAATTTTATCAACAAGCATTTTTGTTGATTCAAGCACTTTAGTATATGCCACTTCCGGTTCAACATTTCTTGATTCTGTTGAAATAGCCCAAGTTTGAGTATTTTTAATATTCAACGGTTCTATTTCGTTACACAACAATATTTGAGTATTAGCACCTTTTAAATGGAATTGAAGTGCTGTATCATTTGCACCTGTCAAATCATCCGCTATAATACCTGCTATATTAGAAGTTATTATCATAATGTTTCCATATCTCTTTTAGAGCCAAGCAATCTGATATTATTTGCGATAACAAGGAAGTTTTCTCTTTCATTTCCTGTAGCTTTATCAGTCCATTTATTTTGTGCAATTCTACCATCAACTACTATTTGAGCACCTTTTTTTACATATTCGCCAGCAAACTCAGCCAACTTATCCCAAACATCAACATTAAACCAATCTGCAACTTCAGATTTAGTTTTAGAATCCCATCTGTTAACTGCAATTGAAAAATTTGCTTTAACTTTTCCTGATTCAAAATATTTAATTTCAGAATCGCGTCCTACACGTCCTACTAAAACTACTGTGTTCATTCATTACCTCTTTCTTATTATCATTCATGTATAATACAACAAACAATTAACATTCCCAAATTAGAATATTTATGTATGAATTTTTGTTAAACAAATATCCTTGACAAAATCTACAAAATAATAAATAATAAGAAAAAAAGGAGTATGAAATGTTGAAAACAGCGGTTAAATCGTGCCCCCCCCCCGCAATACTTGTAAAATAACCAAAATATGTTATTATAGAGATATGATACATCACTATAATAATCTTTCTAAAATGGCACAACCGACTTCTAACATTAGATACTTTAGAAAAGCAGCGTTTACTTTGGCAGAGGTATTAATTACTCTTGGTATTATTGGTGTTGTCGCTGCTTTGACTATACCAACTCTCATTGCAAATCACAAAGCACAGGTTGTTGAAAAAAAACTTGCAAAATTTTATACAAATATGAACCAGGCTATCACCTTATCAGAAGGTGAAAACGGTCCTCATGAGAACTGGGATTACAACCTTAGTTCCTACGATTTTTATAACACTTACATAGCAAAATATCTTAATACATCCAAAGTAATGAAAGGTTTCACTGCCAATCCAAATGATGATAGGTTTGTCGGGATATACTTTCCTGACGGTACTATGGCTGTAATTGGCTACACAACTCGTGTGGGATTTTTTCCTAAGGCTAATAGAGAATATAGTTCAGTATTTGGAAATATAGTACTTGAAAATCAAAAGACACATAAATATGGCAAAGATATGTTCCCATTTACAATGTGCACTGATAGTTCTTATAAATTTGAACCACGTGGTAAAGCCTTATGTGCAGACTCAGACTCACTTGATGATCAAACTATATATGATGACTGTAAAAATCCTGATAGTGGCTTATATTGTACGGAATTGATAAGACGCAACGGATGGAAAATTCCTGAAAATTATCCTATTAAGTTATAATTAAATCACGCTTGTAATTGATATGTATTAGTGATATAACGGTGATTGTAGTAGTTAGGGGGATCCACCCCGGGGGCAAATGTATATATGAGTGTTGTCGTATAAAAGTTTGTCTTTAAAAGGATAGAAAGTATAAAATGGAAAAGAACAATGAAACTCTTAGTGTTTTAAGACACTCAACATCACACGTTATGGCTCAAGCTGTTCAAAAGCTGTTCCCGTCTGCAAAGTTAGCAATCGGGCCTGCTGTTGAAAACGGTTTCTATTACGATTTTGATTTGACCGACGGCCACACATTCACAGAAGAAGATTTGACGAAAATCGAAGAAGAAATGAAAAACATTGTTAAACAAAATCTTTCATTCGAAAAATATGTCATTCCTGATGTTGACAAACAAATCGCAGAGTTTAAAGCTGAAGGCGAAGTGTACAAAGCTGAACTGTTAGAAGAACACAGAAATGACAATCCTACCTTGTTTATCACAAAAGACAAAGAAGGTAACGCTTTATTTAACGATCTTTGTGCAGGTCCTCACCTTCCTAACACATCATATATTAAAGCAAATGCTTTTAAACTTTTAAAAGTTGCAGGTGCTTACTGGCGTGGAAATGCCAAAAATAAAATGCTACAAAGAATTTATGCAACAGCATTCTGGACAAAAGAAGATTTAGCCGATTACCTGAACTTCTTAGAAGAAGCAGAAAAACGCGATCACAGAAAAATCGGTGCAAAACTAGATTTATTCTCAACAAGAGATGAACTTGGCGGCGGCCTTGTTCTTTGGCATCCAAACCTAGCCGTTGTAAGAGAAGAAATTGAAAATTATTGGAGAACAGAACACAGAAAACGCGGTTATACAATCGTAAACACACCGCACATTGCTAAATCTAAATTGTGGGAAATTTCTGGTCATGCTGACCACTACCGCGAAAACATGTTCTTTATACAAAAAGATGAAGACAGTGACGAACAATTTATTTTAAAACCTATGAACTGTCCGTTCCACATCTTGATTTACCAAGCAAACAGATATTCATACCGTTCATTGCCTTTGAGAATGGCTGAATTGGGTACTGTTTACAGAAAAGAAAAATCAGGAGCTTTATCAGGTTTAACACGTGTTCAAGGTTTCACTCAAGACGATGCTCACATCTTCTGTACACCTGAACAGTTAGTTGATGAAATCAACGAAATTATTGATTTTGTTGCTGACACAATGGACATTTTCAAAATGTCATTTGAGGTTGAGCTTTCAACTCGTCCTGAAAGCTTTGTAGGTGAAATAGAGAACTGGAACAGAGCAGAAGCTGGTTTGAAAGAAGCAATGGACAGACGCGGTATGAAATACGACATTAATGAAGGCGATGGTGCTTTCTACGGTCCAAAAATTGACTTCAAAGTTAAAGATGCCATAGGCAGAACTTGGCAGTGTGCTACTATTCAGTTAGACTTTAACCTGCCGGAACGTTTTGATATCAAATATCAAGACAAAGACGGTTCTATGAAAACTCCTGTTATGCTTCACCGCGTAATCTTCGGTTCTATGGAACGTTTCCACGGCATTTTAATCGAACACTTTGCCGGAGCTTTCCCAACATGGCTTGCACCAACTCAAGTTGCAATAGTACCTATTTCTAATGAAAAACATACTGAATTTGCTGAAAGTATTTACAAAAAAATGCGTCAAGCAGGTATTAGAGTAAATCTCGATGACCGTTCAGAAAGTATGAATTACAAAATCAGAGAAAGCTTACAAGATAAGAAAATTCCTTATGTTGTAGTAATCGGTGATAAGGAAATAGAAGCAAATTCTGTTGCAGTTCGTGCACGCGGTATAGGACAGGTAGGAACTATGTCTGTTGATGAATTTATTACTAAAGTCGAAGACGAAATCCATAGCAGAAGTTCTGAATCTTTTGCTAAAGCAGCAGCAAAGGTATAATATACTAAACAATTTACTATACCAATGTGTATAATTAACAAAACCTCTTTTTATAATACTCTTTAAGAGTAGAAGAAAAGAGGTTTTATAATGAAAAAACATATTTTAGGGATTGTAATTGCAATATGTGCTTTTGTAGCAGGATATTCATTAAACAGTATTGCTGTATCGGATACTAATCCTGATTTTAAAGTGGCAATTGTTGATATCCAAAAAATTGTTGCAAACTCTAATGAAGTAAAAAACTTAAAAGCCGAGCAAGATAAAAAATTAAAAACTATGCAGGCTACTATTGATAAAGCCAGAGCCGAAATGGCTAAAGAAAAAGATCCTGCAAAACTTGCAGCTCTGGAAGAAAAATACAGAACTGAAATAAACAAACAAAAACTTGCAATGGACACAGAATACAATAACAAATTAACAGCAATAGACAATAATATAAAAGCAGCAGTTATAGAAAAAGCAAGAGCGATGAATTATAATATGGTTTTACCGAAAAATACGGTATTATTTGGGGGAGATGACATAACAGACCAGGTCTCACCGGCTGTCAAATAAGGGGAGAAACAAAAAAAGACTGATTATTAAAATCAGTCTTTTTAGTTAATTACAATTTATAATCAATATTCCATCCATCTAACATAATAAGAGCCGTACAAAAAGCTCCGAATTCAGCACCGGCGTTATCACCATCATTTTTTCGTCTACACCCCCGCCATGAATCATTTAACAAAACATCACGACTATAACCGTAACCATCAGGATAAAGTCCACCTGCAGGAATATTTATTGCACAGTCTCCTATGCCAGTGTTATACACTGCTTGTGCTTTTGGAAAAATATAGAATATAAATTTATCATGTCCATTTTGATTAGGTTTTTTATTACCGTTTATATCTACATAGATTTTATAAAAAGTTGTAACATTATATGCCTCAGGCCGTGGGTTTTTGAACATCCATCCCATAAACATTGAACCGTCTGCGAGATAATAACTTTTAGAATAACTGGCAATAGAAGGGTCTTCTATACGGACAATATTTTTGAAATAATCACTTAAATATTTATCCATAAATTCTTGTTGATCTAAATCAAAGTTCCAATTTTCAACCTCACCATTATCTCTAACAGAAAACAACACGGCTTGTGACAGAACAGAATAGACCTTTTTTAATCTTGATATAGTAATATTCTTTTGATAATTTTTAATCAGAGCTGGCATTGTTAAAGCTGCAACAATACCAATTATCCCCAAGGTGATCAGAACCTCAGACAAGGTAAACGCTACATTACGTGTAAGGAGCTTTAAATTTTCGCCCCCCCCCCGACATTACGGGTATTAGTAAATAAATTTTTCATAATCTTTGCTCCTTTTACATTTAAAAGTAATATTGTTTTTGAAACCATAGCGA
>JBKUMA010000118.1:0-5394 GCA_046955055.1 Candidatus Gastranaerophilaceae bacterium | reverse complement strand
ACATTAAGCTATTTAAAAAAAATAATGTTAATATATCGAAAAAGGAGATAATTATGAAAAAATTACTATGTTTTATACTCTTGGCTGCTGCAATGCAAACAGCTGTTTATGCTGATGCTGAAACTGATATGCACCAACGCTATATTGAACAAATTATTACGACTCAACATGTTAAGTACAATACAAAAAGCTTCTTCAATGCCATTTATGAAGGTAATACAACGCTTTGTGATATGTTTTTGAAATCAGGTATGACTCCTGAAACTACTTATTTAAAAGTTCCGGCTATGTACTGGGCAATATCAAACAACAAAAATGACATTGTAAAATTATTCTTGGAAAACGGTGCTGATTCAAATGCATATTATGCAGGCTTCACACCTATGTTTTTAGCGATTAAAAATAAAGATGCTAAAATAGTTGATACACTTATTTCTTACGGTGCAGATGTTAACAAAGAAGTTAACAACGTAAAACCGCTTCAATATGCTGTGCAAAAAAATCAGCCTGCTATTGTTGAAAAATTAATTGATGCTGGAGCTAGAACCGATAACGAGGTTTTAATAAGAGCTCTAAAATCTAAAGATACACATATAAAAAACTTAGTTATAAAAAGATTTAAGTCACAAGAAGATTAGAGAAGTTTTAAGGTCTGCCAATGGCAGGCCTTAATTATTATTAATATAAAATTGTTGTTTTCCTATTTTTGGGATACTATTTGAAAGATATCAGTGTTTAATTTGGAATAAGAAGCGGAGACATATTTTAATATGCGTAAATTGTTTTTTCGTGAAAAACGTGCAGACAGAAGAATAATACATTTTTGCGGGCTAAAGTTCAGTTATAAAAGAAAATATGATATAAATGCAATAGACAAAGAAAAAGTTCAAAATGAAATAAATAATTTTAAAGACTCCGGAATAAATTCGACAAATAGAAGTCCTAAAATCATAGTTTCATTGACTTCGTTTGCTCAAAGATTGTATGATATACATTTTGGCATATATTCACTATTGACTCAATCTGTAAAACCAGATATGGTTATACTCTGGCTTGGAGAAGATGAATTTCCGAATAAAGATAAAGACTTACCCGAGTCTTTGGTCCAATTAAAACAAAACGGTTTAACAATAAAATACTGCAAAGATATCCGTTCTTATACCAAACTTGTTCCTGCTTTGAAGGAATATCCAAATGACATTATTGTAACAGCCGATGATGATATTTTCTATGAAAATAACTGGCTTGAAATTTTATATAAATCTTATTTAGATAACCCGAATTTTATTCATTGCCATAGAGCAAATGGAATAACAACTTCTAAAAAAGAAATAAACTCTGATAGAAAGTGGACATCTCCATCTAAAATGAATTCGTCAGGTGCATCTTTCAAACACTTTTTAACAGGAGTAGGCGGAGTATTATATCCACCAAACTGTCTTTATAAAGATGTTTTAAATGAAGAAATTTTTATGAAATGTTCACCAAGACATGATGACGCTTGGTTCTGGGCTATGGCTGTTCTTAACAATACAAAGATTAATATAGTTAATAACAATATTAATTCACTAACCTATGTTAATCCTGAAAGAGAATTGCAATTAATAGATGAAGTAACTTTATGGTCTATGAACAAAAAACAGGCTGATTCTCAAATAAGTAAAATTCTAGAAAGATATCCGCAAATTATTGATATTGTAACATCGGAGAAAAATTAAATGAAGAAAATCAAATTGCTTTATGACGCTTCACTAATTTACAGATTAGATGAAAATTCCGCATACAGAAGCGGTATATTTTTTGTTGCCTATAACATATTAATTGAACTTCTTAAAAATGAAAACTTAGATATCAAACTGTACTGTGATTTACCAAACAAATATCTGCTTGAAAAAGTAATAGAAAACCATAGTGAATTTAAAAACTGTTCAATTATACAACTTACTAAATTAGATAATATTGTCAATAAACTATCAAAATTAAAATATGAAAATAAAGCAAAAAACGGTTGTAAGCTAGCAAGACCTTTTATTAAACTAGCCTTGAATATAACTAACAGGTTAGCTGATAATATTACATTTTTAAAAGAAGATAATAATGATTATGATGCATATTTATCACCCAGAGATAAAGTGCCTAATTTTATAAAAAAGGATAAGAAAATCAAGAAATATACAGTGTTACACGATATTATTCCATTGAAGGGCAATAACAATAAATTAAGTAAAAAATCCTGGTTCACAGAATTAATTGATTCTTTGAATGAAAACGACACTTATTTTGCAAACTCAGAATATACTAAACAAGATTTTCTGGATTATTTTAAATTTTTATTTCCTAAACAAATAAAAGTTATACCATTATCAACAGGAATGCCTTACTCTCCTGAAAAAGACTTATGTAAAATAAAAGATATAAAAATAAAATACAACATTCCATTTGAGAAAAAGTACGTATTCAGCCTCTGTGCTTTAGAGCCAAGAAAGAATTTACCTTTTGCTGTAAAAAGCTTTATTGAATTTATAAAGAAAAACAACATCAATAACTGTTTATATGTTCTTGGCGGTGCACATAACGGCAAACTTGAATCTATACTAAAAAACGAAATTCCAGAATATGAAAATTATAAGGACAAAATTTTGAGCATAGGATATGTACACGATGAAGATATGTCAGCTTTATACAGTGGTGCAGAAATGTTTATCTTCCCATCATTATATGAAGGATTTGGTATTCCTGTACTTGAAGCTATGCAATGCGGTTGCCCTGTTATTACATCAAATACCTCATCACTTCCCGAAGTAATCGGCGACTCAGGAATTCAGATTAATCCGCAATCTGAAAAAGATCTTGTCAACGCTATGGATAAAATGTATTTTGACAACGATTTCAAAACATTGTGTAAACTTAAAGGCATACAAAGAGCTAAACAATTTTCGTGGAAAAGCTGTGCCAACATAATTTATGAAACAATTAAGAACGGAGTTTGTAATGAATAAAAAGCTTAGTATCATTACTTTAACGTATAACAACCTGAATGAAACAACCATACCTTTCATAAAATCTCTTTACGAATATACAGACACAAAACTTTTTGAATTAATTCTTGTTGATAATGGTTCTTCAGACGGTACATTTGAATATCTAAAAAGAATTGAAACAGAAAAAGATAATCTGACAATAATTTATAACAAAGAAAATCTTGGATATTCCAAAGGAAATAACCAGGGTATGAAAATTGCTAAAGGAGAATTCATCGCACTTTTAAATAATGATATACTTTTATCACCTGATTGGCATATTCCTCTTATGGAAAAACTTGATAATCCGGAAACAGCTTTGGTATCACCTTTTGCAATACAATCACGTTTTGTAAAAGAAAGTAATTTCCTTTCCGTAGCAAGAAAAATGAAATCAAATGCACAAACAAATTATGATGAAGTTGTAAAATGCGACTTTTCTTGTGTAATGTTTAAAAACAACTTAATAAATTCTATTGGTTATTTCGACGAAAACTTCACACCTGCATATTTTGAAGATGATGATTTCTGCGTAAGAAGCATTTTGGCAGGATACAAAAACTACATTTCAAACCAGTCTTACATTTATCACAAAACATCATCAACAGGTAAAAAGCTTAAAGAACTTGAAGAAATTTTTAACAGAAACAAAGAATACTTTTTCAACAAACATAAAAACAATCCATTCATCAAATATTGGTATCAATGTAATTCAGAATACAATTTTATCAAACCTCGTTTTGAAAAATTAAAAACATATAAATCAACAAGCTTGAAATATTATGTCGATAAAATATTTAATAACTAGTATCTCAAAATTTCCGATAGATTGACAGAAATAGGCTATATATGGTATAATTAAAAGAAAAAAAGCTAGCAACGGCTGGTTTTCATAAATAAAGGATTAAAAAATTTAGAGTAATGATATTTATATCATTGCTCTTTTTTAGTTTTTAACCCAGAAAGGAGGTTAGATACCTGTAGCTAATATATATCCATATAAAATTACAACTAAATAAACAGGTATTGGTACAAATAAAATACCTATCCAGAACAGCAAAGATTTTATTTTAGTGTCTTGCTGCCAATATGGCACATAGCCAATTATACCTTTTTTAATTAAAAGAAATTCTACAAAAGCACCAATCATTAAAAGCAATGAAACAAATATATGAATGACCGAATAATAAAAATATGGTATCAAAACATCGTCATAAGTATGTTTTAAACCGTTCCAATCATTATTAAGCTTATCAAGCTGATTTGCTTGCGGATGAGCGATTAACAACATATAAAGAGTTACAAAAAAGCAAATATAACCTATTAACGATAATAAATTTAATGAAACATATTTTTTTAATTCATTCATCTGCATAGAACTATTATACTTAAAATTATGGAGAATACAATATGACAAATAACAAAAAAAGTTTAAGAGAACAATTTAGCAATGAAATTTATGCTAAGACAATGAAGTATCAAAAAAAGTTCGGCTTTGAAATAGGAACAAGACCGGAACACAAAGCCTGGAATAATGAAGCTGATGCATTTAAACATACATTTATGCAAACGGTATTATCTTTAAGATACGGTGACACAGTCAGTCATACACTCGGGACTTGGCATGAAATAGAAGGAGATTTATCCAACCAGCCTAAAGGTGAAAAGAATATGGACTTATGGAACAACTTTATCGGAAGGGAAATAGCCAAAGAAATTAAACAAGAAATCAAAGGTAAAGAAAAGTTTTTTACTAACGAGCAGATTGAAGATATGGCAGCAGTTAAAGTAATGGAGCGTATGAAAAAAGGTGATTTAATAACTAAGCCCAGCGACAAACGTTCCTTTGAAAAACTTAAAAAAGGGTATTCAACAGGTTATGCTGTACCGTTCACACGTGAACAGATTAATTCTATGACAAACGATGAGTTTAGTGCTAATGAAAGTTCTATTATGGCACAATTAAAGAATGGTCTTATTGGTTCAGAACTTAAAGATTATACAGGCTACAATAACCCAACATCCGGTGAAAATAAGATATTTACGCGTGAAGATATTGCACAAATGACTACAGATGAATATACAAAATATGAAAAAGATATTAATTCACAACTCAATTCTGTTGGCATTCCGACAAAAGAAGAATTAAGCAGCTCTTCCGGTACTGTGTTTGTTAACGGATATACACGAGATGACGGCACAGAGGTCAAAAGTTATTACCGCTCAAAGCCTTCTAAATAAACAACTTCTCCTTTCTAAAAAATAATAGCAAGGATATAAAACCCTTGCTATTATTACTTTTAAAACTTACGCCCGAAGAGATTCGAACTCCCGACCTTTTGGTCCGTAGCCAAACGCTCTATCCAGCTGAGCT
>JBKUMA010000117.1:0-5420 GCA_046955055.1 Candidatus Gastranaerophilaceae bacterium | reverse complement strand
ACCTAAAAGTGTATTAAATCTCTGGTCGGTACCGCCTAATTCTATATCTGAATCAATTTCAACAGAATCATAAGCCTGCATTAACGGATAGAAAAATTCGTGGATTGAAATAGGTCTTCCGTCTGCGTAACGTTTTGCAAAATCATCTCTTGTCATCATTTGAGCAACAGTTACCTGTGCTGATAGTTTTAAAAGATCAGTAAAACTCATGTTATGAAGCCAATCAGCGTTGTTAACAACTTCTGCGTTTGTTACATCAAGAACTTTTGACATTTGGTCGAAATAAGACTGTGCATTTTCTGCCACTTGTTCTTTTGTTAATGCAGGTCTGGTTTCAGATTTGCCTGAAGGATCTCCAACCATAGCAGTTGCACCGCCTACGATTAAAACAATTTTATGACCGAGGGTTTGGAATTCTCTCAGTTTTCTCATTACAACAGTGTGACCAAGGTGTAAATCAGGACGTGTAGGATCCATACCGAGTTTTATTCTTAGCGGTGTTTTGGTATCGTGTGAATACTGCAATTTTACAGCCAATTCATCAATACCGCCAGGAAGAACTTCCGCATTGCGTGTTAAGTGTTTAGCCTGTTCTATAAACTCTTGTCTGATTTCAACCATAATCTTTTTCTCCAATAATTAATAATCTATATTCTTCATTATATCAGAAACAAAATTTCTAATATTTAGCAAAATTTTTTTTTACGGGTTTTTTCAAAAATATGGACGTAAATTTTACCGGAATAAAAAATATAAGTTACAAGTTTTATAAAACAAACGACGGACGAAAAGAAAGATGGCTTAGTGTTCAATTAAATAATAATGATTTAGTTGATTTTGAAAATGCTATTAAAAAAAGTAAGTATAAATGCGGCGAGTATAATCATCCGTTTAAAGAAGATTTTGTTAATATTTTTTCTTCATCAAGAAAAGACAATGATTTTATAATGTTGAATAACGAACTTTTAGAATCAAAAGATAGAAATCTTCCTATATTTGATTTTATTGCTAATCTCACAAGAAAAATAAAAGCGGGTGAAGATTGTAACTTTAATGTAGATTATTCATACAAAAAAGATGATTTATCAAAAGTAAATCTGATTTTTAATGATTGGATTGATGAAAAAGCTGTTTATAATAAAGAAAACATTGTTAAAGGTGCAAAGAATATAAATATTGTTATCCAAAGAATTATGGAAAAATATTTCAGGTAAAAAGAGAGCCGGAATAAATCCGGCTCCAAGAATATTTATTCTAATGCATTTAGTTGGTCACGTAAAGTTTGGATTTCAGTGTTGTAATATTCAAGCCATGTGATACCACTTTCTGCATCTTTTAATTCTGGTTCGCATAAAGCACGTATTCTTTTTCTATCAAGTTCGTCCATTTGAATTTGAATTTCTTGTTTTTTAAATTCATTTTGTTTTTTTTCAAGTGCTTTGCTGCACTCTTCTGTATTAAGTTTTTCAGTTAAGTACCATTGTCCGTCGATTTCTGATTGAGTTACATCAAGTTCAGACATACCTATTGATTTATAAAAATCGATATTTGTTCCGATTCCAACATCGCAGGCACCTGTTGTTTCGTTAATTATTTTTGCATATTTAAGCATTTTTTACTCCTTTCATTGGAACGAATTTTACCCATGAACCGTTAACTGTAAATTCGCTTGATTGGTATTTATCTCCTTTTGATACAGCAATACATCCAGACACCCATTCAGCATTAACAGGTGGAGCTGCATAGTAATATTCAACACCATTAACAAAAAATTGTGCAGCTTTTACTGTAGAACTTGCTCCTAGTCTGAAAAATACGTAGCCATTACATTCTGCAATATACGTTTGACCGATAGTTCTACCTACCGTCGAACTGTAATCAGGCATTATCCATTCCATTATACTTAAATTATCACTTGTTTTTAAAAGATTTGTATTGTGAAATGGTGTTACGCTTGATATAACAGTGTTTGCACCTACTACAAATGACGCTACGGGAACGGCAAGGTAAGGTTCCCAGGTGCCGCTTCCAGAGAGTTTGTAATATTTGTTTTCAGAAGGTTTGTACCATACCGGTAAGTCAGCTGTTGTTATATTGAGAGGGGCTTTTTCCTGATTGTAGAAGCTCCTTTTAAGTACAGATGCTATACCGGCTACATTTTCGGTTTTGTCACACAAAAATAAAACATACTCAAGGTTTGATGTAGTTTGAACTTGTGAGAGAGCTTCTTCAGTTTCAATCTCAATACTTTTTAGCGTACCGTCGTCGTTTTTGCCGTTTGGAATTAGGGCTTTAACGCCTTTTTTAATTGTAACTGTTGAAACATCATATTCTGCAACTCCGTTTGGGGCAGAAATAATGGTATTGGAGATTAAATTTGAGTTTGATAAATCACATTTTGCAAGAACTGAGGTAGCGTCAGTAATATCTTGAGTCACCTGAGTATCCAAACTGTTAATTTGCTCCAATATATTTGTATTATTGGAATTAATTTTTTCGGCAAGCGATAAAAAGTTAGCATTAACTTCACTTGCTTTAGCCTTAGTTCCCGGGATAAAGGAATAAGGTATTAATGCATTTGTCATAAGTGTTACCTTTCTGACAAATTTAATGAATTAGTTGAAAAAGCGTAGTGTACACCTGATTATACCATATATAAGGCGTTTTTGTCAACTAACTTGAATTTTAATATGTTTTTTGGAATAATTCTCTTATGCTTAAAATTGGTGTTGATATAGAAGATATTAAAAGATTTGAAAATAAAACGCAAGCCTTTTTGGATAAAGTTTATACAAAGTCCGAACAAGATTATTGCACTTCTTGTTCTGCTCCGCAAAAAAGGTTTGCTGCAAGATGGTGTGCAAAAGAAGCTGTTGTTAAGGCTTTAAGTGCTTTTGGAATAAACAATATTTCGTATATTGATATAGAAGTTTTCCATGATGAAAACCACTGTCCGCAAATCAGGATTTTGAAAAACATTGATAAAGACTTAAGATTTAATCTTAGTCTATCTCACGACAAAACGAAGGCTATAGCTTTTGTTACGGTTGAAGAACTATAGCATTGCTTTTTTCATAAGAGCCTAAAAATCTCATATGAATTGTGTTTTCTTTAACTTCTTGAATTGCTTTTTGCATATCAGGATTTTTAATATGTCCGTCAAAATTAACTATGAATATATATTCGCCAAATTTATTTTTTGAAGGTCTTGAAGAAATATAAGAAAGGTTAATTTTGTTTTTCATAAATATTTCAAGGACGTTTAGCAATGCACCTGGCTTGTTTTCTGTAGAAAATGAAAGTGATGTTTTGTCATTACCTGTTATGTCTGTTTCGTAATTTCCTATAAGTACAAAACGAGTTTGGTTTGTTTTGTCGTCATTTATATTTTCTTTGAGAATATTCAGATTATAAACTTCTGCTGTTTTTCGGCTTCCGATTGCCCCGTAGGTAAGATTATAGTTTTGCAGGCTTCGTGCTGCTTCTGCTGTGCTTGCAGCTTCTATTATATTAACATTGAACGGTAGTTCATTATGGATAAAGTTCTGGCATTGTGCAAGTGCCTGTGGATGAGAAATTACACCTGTAATGGATGAAAACTCTGTTGTTCTTGATAACAGGCAGTGGTTAATAGGCATATAAAATTCTGCTAAAATATTAATATTGGGATTTTTAGTAAACATCAGATTATCAAGTGTTTCTCTGACCGTGCCTTCAATTGAGTTTTCAACAGGTAACGCTCCCAGTGAATTTGGTGTATCATCAACGTATTCTACTACCTGTCTTATTGTTTGCAGCGGAGTCGGATAAGCACTTATGCCGAATTTCTTTGCAAAATGATCTTTCGCCATTTCGCTGAATGATGCTTGCGGTCCTAAATAAGCTATAGTTTTAACAGTTTCAAGATTTATCATTTGCACTTACTCCATATTTCTTCTATGATTATACAAGAAAGATTACTGAAAGGGCAAATTAATGGCAAATATTAAGTTTGGAACAGATGGTTGGAGAGCTGTTGTCGGAAAAGATTTTAACCAAGAAAATGTTGAAACAGTTATAAAAGCTGTAGGTAAGTATGTTTATGATAATTTTGGTCTTGATAAGAAAATAATTGTCGGATATGATCCAAGAAATATGGCTCGTGAGTTTGCCGAAGATTCTGCAAATCAATTGTGTAATTATGGATTTGATGTTCTTTTGAGTGATAAAGTTATTCCAACACCTGTTCTGGCTTACAATGCAAAATTATTAAACGCCTGTGCTGTTATGTTTACAGCTTCACATAATCCGCCTGAGTATTTAGGTATAAAATTTATTCCGGATTATGCGGGACCTGCTACAAGTGATATTACTGATGAAATTGTAGACAACTTGGAGGTATCGTTTTCAAGTAATGGAAACGGCTCTGTGAGAGAATTTGATTTTAAACCTGAATATTTTAAGCATATTGAAAAATTGATTGATTTTAATAAAATTAAAAATTATGACAAAAATATTATATTTGACGGTCTTTATGCGGCAAGTATAGGATACTTTGACAAGCTATTAATGGAACATGGTATAAAGTTTGATAGTTTGCATATGTATCATGATATTAATTTCGGTGGCGGAATGCCTGAGCCTAAACCCAAGTATTTGAAAGAATTGATTGAACAAGTTAAGAAAAATATAAATTCTGTGGGGTTTGCTAATGACGGAGATTCTGACAGATTTGGAGTTATTAATGAAAAGGGTGAATATGTTTCTCCTAATGAAATAATTGCAATTCTTTTAATCCATTTGAAGAAACATAAAAATTATGAAGGTCCACTTGTCAAAACAGTAGGTGCAAGTTTACTTCTTAATAAGGCTGCTGAAAAGCTTGGAGTAGAAGTTGTTGAAACCGCAGTGGGATTTAAACATGTTGGTGAAGCAATGAGAAGATTTAATCCTGTTATCGGCGGCGAGGAATCTGGAGGTTTAAGCATTCAGGGACATATTCCTGAAAAAGACGGAATACTTGCAAATCTTTTAATTCTTGAAGCAATGGCTTATGAAAACAAATCTTTATGCGAATTACAAGATGAATTATATGATTTTGTCGGATGTAAATTCTTCAATGATAGAATTGACAAGCATTTGGAAAATGTTGAAGAAATCAAACCTATCCTGGAAAAATATAAATTACTGGCGAATTTGGGCGATTTCAAAGTCAAAAATACGGATACAAAAGACGGTGTAAAATTATATTTTGATGACAATTCAAGTTGGATTTTGGTTAGACCGAGCGGTACAGAACCTCTTTTGAGAATTTATTTTGAAAGTGACAGCCTTGATAAAATAGAGAAACTAAAAGCGTATATTGAATAATTATGATGTCTTAATTCAATTTTTAAAAATTAAAAAATCCGTTATAATACTAAAATATATTTGAGGAGTGG